>CBILQL010000569.1:0-3797 GCA_966238865.1 uncultured bacterium | reverse complement strand
GGTCAGCGAGGGGAGGATGACGTAGTGCCCGGCGCGGTAGCAGCGGACCAGGGCCTCTCCCTCGAGCGGACCGCGGGAGATGAACTGGCCCCCCAGCGCCTCGCGCAGGACGCCTTCCAGGGGGCCGCGGCCGGCCGCGAGGAGGCGCAGGCGCGGAAAGCGGGGCAGGACCTCCTTGAGCCGGAGCAATCCCTTGGCTTCGACCAGGCTGCCGGCGAACACCAGCACCACGGCATCGTCGGGAATGCCCAGGGCGCGGCGCTCGCGCTCCGCCTCGCCGGGGGCCGCGGGGGTGAAGAGAGACTCCGAGCCCCACAGGGGCACCGTCGCCGTGGGGCCCCGCCAGCCGTGCCCGGCCAGCACTTCGGCGGCCTCGCGGGAGGCGGCGATGGCCCGGTCCGCCAGCAGGAAGCCCAGCCGCCGGGCCAACGCGTGGTGCCACCGGCGGTAGGCCGGCCGCGGGAGGTTCTGCAGGCTGTAGGCGACGACGCGGACCGGCGGCCAGGCTAGCTTGGCGAGCAGGGCGTGCCATACGAAGGCCGGGCGGTCCGGCTCCTCCATCAGGTAGAGGTAGCGGGGGCGATACCTGAGGACGTGCAGGGGCAGGGAGGGGACCAGGTAGCGGGAGCCGTTGCGCGGCCAGAAGGCGGCGGGGAGGAGCTCGCAGCCGGGATCCGAGGCGGCCGCGCCGGCCAGGTCGGCGGAGCCGTGGGTCCAGCGCGCGGGCCCCAGGGCGCGGACGCGCATGTGGCGGGCCAGCTCCAGGAAGAACTGGCGGTAGGCGGGGACCAGGGCGCCGGTCCAGACGACGAGGATCTTCACGGGGAGCCGAGCCTCGCTATCTTCCGCCATTGCAGGGCGCAGACGGCCCCGGCGCACAGCTGCTCCCACAGGGCCACGACGGCTTCCTGGGCCGCGGGCGCGAGGCTGCGCAGGCGCTCCGGCGAGGTGAGGCCAGGGCCCAGGACGTACCCTAAGCTCTGCGCCAGGGCGCGCGCCGCGTGGGTGGTGCACCAGGCGCGCAGCGTCCCCCGCACGTGGGCATGGAAGCGCACCCGGCCGTAGCCGCCGGGATGCTTCGCGAACAGGCGCATCTCGGCCCCGATCGCGAGGCGCTGGCGCCCGAAGGCGCGGGAGAGGGATTTCCCGAACGGCCTGGGCAGGTGGGGATGGGTCACCGCGAGGTCGGCGCAGAAGGGGATGGTCCCCGCGCGCTCGAGGATGGTGAGGGCCAGGTCGGTGTCCTCGCGCAGGTTGGCGGGGAATCCCTCGTCGAAGCCCCCCAGGGCCAGCACCGAGGCCGCGTGGAAGACCATGTTGGCGGTGGCGAAGGTCCCGCCGGCCGGGTTGGCCAGGCTGTGGGTGAAGGGCGGCTTGGGACCGGGGGCGAGCACGGCGCCTTCCACGGCCACCGCCCCGGGGTAACGCGCGGGTATCCCAGGGAGGGTCTCGAAGTAGCGGCGGTCGAGCCGGCAGTCGGTGTCCGAGAAGGCCATCCAGGGGGTGGGGGAATGGCGCAGGGCGTGGTTGCGGGCATGGGCGGCGGAGACGTGGGGCAGGGTGTGCACGCGGATGCCGGCCCCGGCGGGCAGGTCGCGCAGGATGCCGGAGGTTTCGTCGTCGGAGCCGTCGTCGACGACGACCAGGGGCACCGAACCGGGGCCGCCCTCCCGCAGGTAGGCGTCCAGGAAGCCGCGCAGGAGGCCGGCCTGGTTGTAGGTGGCCAGAGCTAGGGAGACGGCGCTCATGTCACGCCGCCCCGCGCCCGAACAGGACCGTGGGAAATGTCGCCATCAGGATTTTCAGGTCGAGCCGATACGAGGGATGGAGGGCGTACCATACGTCCAGGTCCACCATGTCGTCGAAGCGCAGGCGGGAGCGCCCGCGCACCTGCCACAGCCCGGTCATCCCCTGGGGAACGGTCATGCGCACCTTCTGCACGTCGTTGTAGCCGCTCACCTCGCGAAGCAGCGGAGGGCGCGGCCCCACCAGCGACATGTCGCCCAGCAGCACGTTCCAGAACTGCGGCATCTCGTCCAGGCTGGTGCGCCGCAGGAAGGCTCCGATCCGGGTTACGCGCGGGTCCCTGGCCATCTTGAAGGTGAGCCCGCCGGTCTCGTTCAGGTCGTCGAGCTCCCATTGCCGCAGGTGGGCGCCCACGCGCATGGTGCGGAACTTGATGAACTTGAAGCGCTGGCCGTAGCGGCCCACGCGCGTCTGCACGAAGAAGATGGGTCCGGGCGAATCGAGCTTGATGAGGAGGACGAGGAAGGGGAAGAGGACGAAGAGGATCATGAGCCCGGCCAGGGCTCCGACGATGTCGGTGAGGCGCTTAACCAGCCGGTAGGTCCCGGCGCTCCATGCTCTTTCCGTTTCCGGTTTCGAACCCATACCCTTCCAACAGCCGCCGATAGCAGGCCTCCGGACCGAACTCGGCCCGCATCGCCTCGGCATTCTCCGCGAGCGCCTCCGGCAGGCTTCCGCCAGTCCCGGGACGCTCCGCTCCCGGCAGGAATCCGCGCTGCCTACATTCTCCCATTATTCGGGCCAGGAAGGCGCTGTCGCCGGGGGGGAACAGCTGTCCGCGTCCCGGCCGGTCGATGATTTCCGGGATGCCGCCCACCCGGCTGCCGACCAGCAGGCAGCCGCGCGAAAGCCCTTCGAGGGCGGCATAGGGGTAGTTCTCCATGAGGGAGGGGAGGACCAGGATTCCCGCCCAATCGTAGTGTTTTCGCATCCCGTCATGGGCGCAGGCGCCGGCATACTCCAGGTTGTAGCCGGCGCCGCCCGCTCCCCGGCCCCGCTCCGCCAGGCGCGCGCGGAACAGGTCCTGACATTCCCGGTCCCGCGCCCGGGACGGCGGATGCATATGGCCGACCACCCGCACCTTGAGCCCGTCGGCGGCGGGTCCCATGGCGTCCAGGGCCGCGAGCAGCACCTGGAGGCCCTTGCGCCACTCCACCCGGCCGACGTACAGGACGTGATCCATGGATTTGGCGGACCAGTCCACGGGCGCCGGCCATAGCCGGATGGGGTTGCGGTTCACGGTCACCGTTCCCGGATGGCCGAGTATGCCGCGCGCGTAGACATCCGCCATGTAGCGGGTGGGGGAGACCACTCGGGCGGCGTTCCGGCAGGCGCGCCGCTGGAAGGCGAGGAGCAGGCGCCGCTCGAGGGCGTTGCCGGCGTATTCCTCCATCCAGCCCGTATGGATGCGGCAAATCCCGCGGGGTGCGGGCTTGCCGGATGCATGCGATCCCGGCGCGTTTCCGCCTCCCGCCATCGCTCCCGCCGTCTCTCCGGTCATCGGGGGCAGCAGGGCGCCTTCGCCCATGGTCTCCGGCCATTCCCAGGCGTCGAAGTCCCGCCAGGGCAGGCCGGCGACGTAGGCGGCCGCGGTGCGGGCCCAGGTGAGGGCGTCGAGGTATTGCGGCAGATACCGGCGGTAGGCGGCCCGCCAGGGATAGCCCAACCGGCCGGGACGGAAATGATGCGTCAGCATCCGGACCCGGTGCACGGTGACCCCGTCCTCGACGGACACCGCCGTCTCCGGGCCGTTGCAGACCACGTGCACGTCGTGGCCCCGCTCCGCCAGGAGCCGGGCCGCCGCCGCCGAGTAGGTGGCGATTCCGCCCACGTGAGTGAGCGGCGGGTATTCCCGGGACACGATGCCCAGCTTCACGGAATCTCCGCGAGCTCGCGGTAGCAGGCGAGCATGCGATCGGGAATGCCGGAGCGCCTGTCCTCGAGATAGGCGTGCTGGGCCGCCGGCGACGGACCGGCGACGCGCGGGCTGC
>CBILQL010000568.1:0-3805 GCA_966238865.1 uncultured bacterium | reverse complement strand
GAACAGCCTCAAGCAGCGCCTCATGATCAACAAGGGCGAGACCATCTGGGACGACAACCTGATCCTCAGCGAAATCGAGGACATGGTGGACAACTCCGGGGACGACAAGGACAAAGACTGATTCTCCGGGGGCTCTTCCCTGGAGTTTTTCGTTTTACGTTTTTCGTTTTACGTTTTTTGTTTTTCAGTGGTACACTAGTCGCAAAGGGGCTTAGGACCGAGCTTGCTGGCCGACACCCCTGGGACATCCCCAACTGAAAACAAAAAACGAAAAACTCCCTGAGCCCCCGCAGTCGCCACCCATGAACCTCTCCCACGCCTTCTTCTCCGGCATCGCCGGCACCGGCATGAGCGCCCTGGCCCAGTACCTGGCCTTCCAGGGCCGCCGGGTGAGCGGCTCCGATCGCAGCCTGGATCGGGGCGCCGAGGCCGGCAAGCGCGCATATTTCGAATCCCTCGGCATCCGTCTCGTGCCCCAGGACGGCAAGGGCCTCGCCGGCTGCTCCTGCCTGGTGGTCTCCACCGCCATCGAGTCCGGCAATCCCGAAGTGCAGGCCGCCGCGGCCCTGGGGATTCCCGTCGTCCACCGCTCCGACCTCCTGGCGCATCTCGCCGCCGAGAAGAAGACCGTGGCCGTCTCGGGCACCTCCGGCAAGTCCACGGTGAGCGGCATGACCTACCACGTACTGGCCGCCGGCGGGCTTTCCCCCTCCCTGATCACCGGCGCCAACCTCAATTCCCTGATGGACGAGGGCCTCCTGGGCAATGCCAAGGCGGGCTCCGGGGAATGGCTGGTCATCGAGGCGGACGAGAGCGACGGCAGCCTCGTCAAGTACCATCCCGAGCTGGGCGTCATCCTCAACGTGGAAAAGGATCACAAGGAAATCGAGGAGCTGATCCCGCTGTTCCGGACCTTCCGGGACCAGAGCCGGGCCTTGATCCTGAACGGCGAGGATCCCCATTGCCGCGCCCTGCGGGATGAGGCCCTTGCGGCCGCCTCCCGCGCAGGCCGGGACGCAGCCCCGCCGGCGCTGGCCGAATTCCGCCACGACGCCGTCGCCGACGGCGCGGCGCGCGATCTGGTCCTCGGCGACTGGACCACCACCTTCACCTTGGGCGGCGCCGCCTTCACCCTGAACGTGCCCGGACGCCACAACGTGGCCAATGCCATGGCCGCCATCGCCGTCGGGCGCCGGGCCGGCGTCTCCCTGGCGGATTGCGCCCGCGGCCTCGCCGCCTACCGGGGCGTGGAGCGCAGGCACGTGCGCATCGGCGAAGCCCGGGGGATCACCGTGGTCGACGACTTCGCCCACAATCCGGCCAAGGTGAAAGCCTGCCTGGAGACGGTGAAGGCCTCCGCCCGGGCGGCCGAGGCCGCCGACGGGAAGCCCCATCGCGTGCTGGCGGTGTTCCATCCCCACGGCTTCGCCCCCATGAAGCTGATAGGCGAAGACATGGTCGAGGCCATGGCCGAGGCGCTGGGCCCCGAGGACCGGGTCTTCATGCCCGAGATCTACTACGCCGGCGGCACCGCGGACAAATCCATCTCCTCCGCCGACCTCATCGCCTCCCTGAACCGGCGCAAGCCCATCGGCGCCTTCTTCCCGACCAAGGACGAGGTCATCGCCGCCATGGCCCGGGAGGCCCGCCCGGGCGACTGGCTGGTGACCATGGGGGCCCGGGATCCGTCCCTGGGCGATTTCGCCCGCAAGCTCTTCCAGACCCTGGGCAGCTGAACCTGCAAGCCGGCGGCGAAACAAAACCCCGGGCCTGGGACGTCAAATGCCTATGCGCGTCCTATCGTTTCTCTTGCCCAGGTATGCCAGGCCACGCACCGCACCTGCCCTGCGCCTTGCTGCCCGGACCGTTGACCTGACCCAGGCGGCGTCTCCCCTGCCTGCCGGCGCCGCGACGGAGTCCCCGGCCCCCGCTCCCCCTCCCGCCTCCGTCACCCCCGGAGCGACCTTCGCCTGGGCCGCGGCGGGCACCTTGCTTCCCATCGCGACGGGCGCGACCCTGATCGCATTGAGCGATGCGGAAGCCGTGGAATACCCGGCGCTCGGCCTGCTGGCCTTCGGCTTCACCCTGGGTCCCTCCCTGGGGCAATTCCGCCAAGGATCGGTCGGCCATGGCCTGCTGGCGGCGGGCCTCCGGTCCGTGGGCGGAACCCTCTTCATCGTCGGATTGAGCAGCGATATCGGGAAAAGCATCAACGGGTGCGACGATCCTTCGTATGGTGACTGCGACAGCTCGTCGGAGAGGGGGATGTGGGTGGGGGGCATGCTCCTGTATGCTGGCGGGCTGGTCTACAGCTTGATCCAAGGCCACATAGCCAGCCTGAGCAGCCAGGCCCATGCCGCCGCGCCGGTGGAGGTGGACCCCATCCTGGGCCCCGGCCCGGACGGAGCCCTGCTGGCGGGCCTGACTGCCCGGATCCGCTTCTGAGATACATATGGCCATTACGCCGGAAAAAAGCCCCCTGCGGCCGTTTCCTGCTCTAAAGCAGCGCCGAAGCAGGGCCGGAGCCGAAGGGAGGTTGACAGAACGGGCTTATGTTACAAGATTTTGTGGCCTAATTTTTCAGAGGTCAGAATGCCCTGCGGTAAGAAGCGTAAGCGAAAGAAGATGGCGACCCACAAGCGCAAGAAGCGCCGCCGTCTGAATCGTCACAAGAAGAAGCTGATGTGATCGCGCGGGCTCACGGCCCGCCCTATCGCTTGGTATTTTATCCATCGGAAGAGAAGGGCCACCCGGCCCTTTTCTCGTTTTATGCCGATTAAAGCCACGGTCAAGACGATCACTTTCCACAACCCGGACAACGGCTATTCGGTGCTCAAGCTCACCGAGGCGGGCACGGGCAAGGCCATCACGGCCGTGGGACTCTTCCCCCGCCTAAGCCCGGGGGAAACCCTCGAGATGGACGGGGAATGGACCCGCCACGAGGTGTTCGGCGATCAGTTCAAGGCCGCCGGCTACCGCCTGGTCCCGCCCGACAGCCTGGAAGCCATCGAGCGCTACCTGGGAGGCGGCATCTTCCGGGGCGTGGGCCCGGGCATGGCCCGGCGCCTGGTGGCCCGCTTCGGGCTCGAGACCTTCGACATCCTCGACCGCCATCCCGAGCGCCTCTCCGAGGTGCCCCGTCTCAAGGGCAAGGCGCGCGAGGCCCTGCTGGAGAGCTGGCGGGAGAACCGCGCCGTCCGCGAGGTGATGTACTTCCTCCAGGCCCACAACCTCTCCGCCAACATGAGCGCCCGCATCTACAAGCAGTACGGGGCCCAGGCGGTCGAGACCCTGCGGGCCAATCCCTACCGGCTCGCCGAAGACGTGGCCGGCGTGGGCTTCCTCAAGGCAGACGAGGTGGCGGCCCGCATCGGCTTCGCCCGCGACGGCTACGAGCGCATCAAGGCCGGCCTCGTCCACGTCCTGGGGAAGGCGGCCGAGGAGGGCCACGTGTTCCTGGGCCGCGAGGAGATCCTCGCGCGGGCCGGGGAGCTGCTGCAATGCGACGCCGAGAAAATCGTCTTCACCCTGGACAACCTCTCGGCGAGCAGCCAGGTGAAGACGGAAGGCGCCGACGGCGACACCCGCTTCTACCTCCCCTACCTGTGGCACAGCGAGCGCGGCATCGCGCGCCGCCTGGCCGAGCTGTCGGGCAACCCGCCGCCCCTGCGGCCGTCCCTGGTCGAGGCCGCCATCGCCGCCGCGGAGACCGCCTACCGGGAGGCGCGTCCCGGCTTCGAGTACAGCGGGCAGCAGCGGGGCGGCATCCTGGAGGCGGTGCGGCGCGGGGTGTTCCTGCTCACCG
>CBILQL010000567.1:0-3810 GCA_966238865.1 uncultured bacterium | reverse complement strand
GGCCGCGGACCGGGCGACAAGGGCATGGACGGAGGAGCGGAAAGGCGCGAGGGTGCGTCCACGGTTTGGACGCAGATCGGCCTGCTTCATGGCAGCCGCCGCGCCCGGTAAACGGCTTGCAGGCCGGCTGAAGCAATCCACGCGACGACCGGGCACGGGGCAAGCCCGCATGCGGTGCGCGTGCATCGCGAAGTGCTTGCATGAATCGCGTCGAAGCTTGGAGCCGCGCTCACGACGGCAATGGAGGAAAGGTTCGGCGTCGAGTCGAGGGGGTAAACCGGGCGGAGAGGAGCAATCCGGGTGGATGGACTTCCGGGGCGGCGCGCGCCCCGTAGCGGAGGATTGGCGATTACCAGCGGTAGCGCAGGGCCGCCATCACCTGCTGGGTCTCGTTGCGGATCTCCAGGTCGGCATTACCTCCCTCCAGGGAGCTCTGCAGGGAGCGGCTGCCGCCGTACTGGTAGGCCAGGTCCACGGCCACGTTCTTGGCTGGGATGAGCCCCAGCCCCAGGCTGAGGCGGTAGGGGTCCCGGTTCTCGGGCTGTGGGTTGCGATCGTCCTGGTTCTCCCAGCTGTAGCCGGCCCGCAGCACCGGCCCGCGGCGTGAGAGGTGCTGCTCCAGCCCGATGTTGAAGGCGTGGCGGTTGGGATAGTTCAGATCGCCGGCCTGCATGGCGGAGCGCACGTCGGTGTATTCGTAGCTGCTCCAGAAATCGCCATGCCAATCCGCCGAGACCTGGGTGAGGCCGGACTGGAAGGAGATGCCGAGGCGGGTCTGGAAGGGATGGCGGATGTCGTACTGGCTCTCGATCGGGGATGTGCCCTGCTCCTGGTAGGTGTCCACCAGCTCCAGCCGCTCCGCGACCACGGCGCTGGCGCCGATGCTGAACTGCTCGTTGAGGTGGAAGAGGACGGAAGGCTCCAGGTTGTAGCCGGTATACTCCTCGAGGTAGCGGCTGCGCCGGCCGTCGTTGATCTCCAGCTCTTCCCGGCCGGAGATGGCGCTGGCGGCCAGGCCCAGGCTGAGCCCCTCGCTCACCTTGTAGGCCAGGGCCATGCGGTAGTGGTCCATGTTGCCTTCGGCATTGTACGCGTAGGCGATCCCGCGGGCGTTGTACTGCACCGGGTCGTCGAAGGTCACCGGCGCGTAATAGCCCAGGCCCAGCGCCCAATGGCGTCCGTCGGTCAGAACCAGGGTGCCGGAGTTGAGCCGGGTGTTCTCCAGCGTCCCCTTCCTGGGCTTGCCGCCGTCGAAGGAGGCGAGGTTCTCGTTGTAGCCGTAGGCCAGGTTCAGGGCGGCTTCCGAGCGGGAAAGCTGGGTCATGCCGGCCGCGTTGTAATAGAGGGCGGAGTAGTCGTCGGCCACGGCCGTGAACGCCTCGCCCAGGCTGATGGCGCGGGCTCCCACGCCGGTCTTCTTGCCGAGGGCCACCAGCTCCTCGGCCCGCGCCGGGGCGAGGGCCGCCGCGCCCAGGACGGCCGCCAGGGCCGCGGCCGGCAGCGCGGGGTTCCGGGTCGCGCCGACCCCGTTCGGTTTCCTGCTGCTGTGCTGTTCCATGGTCTCGGTCCTCCTGTCGGGTTGCATCCGGTAGCCTGTGCTCGAGCGAAGCGCATGATCGCGTGAAGGGACGGACGCCGCCTCGCGAAGGCGTCCGTCCCCGGGAGTTTCAATGGGAGTGCCCTTTGGCACCCACCATCACCATCTTGCTGGATCCGCGGGTGCGCATGGGACGTCCGCCCCCCTCCGGAAAGAGGTTGCGGGGTCCTTGGTGGCGCACCTGGATGGCGCCGCCGTGGCCGCCATGACCGCCGTGTCCGTGCCCGCCGCGGTGCACGGCATGCCCGTGACCGCCGCCATGCACGCGCACGACTTCGTGCACGCGGTGGGGCGAGTGGACGACCATGGTAGGGGAGGGGACGTACACGACGCGCCGGGGCGCGGCATGGACCACCACCTCCGTCCGGTTGCAGGGCGGTTCCACGTAGACCTTGCGGACCACGGTCTCCCGCTCGTAATAGGACGGCTCCTCGTACCGCTCGATGATGGTGACCTTGCGGGCCACCCGGGGACGGCGCTTCTCGATGATGATCTGCTCCTCGGGAGCATCCTCCTCGATGACGTCGGCCTCCGAGTATTCCTCGGCCTCCTCGTCGAAATCGGTCTCCGGCAGCTTGTGGGTGACCCGCTCCACGATCACCTCGCGGGGCCGGCTTTCCCAGGTCCTGCCGACCGACACGGTGGCATTGGGGAAGCCGAGGGTCAATTCTGCGCTGCCGTAGCTGTAGCCGTCGGCGACGGCGGCCCCGGGCAGGAGGATCAGGAGCCCCAGGCCGGCCACGGCACCCAGCCCCTTCAGGGTCTTCCCCTGTCGGCGCCCGGATCCGCGACAACTATCGTGCGGCTGGAACTCCCGTCCCCCGGACGGGGGAGTGACGGAGTGATTGGACATGGTTGCCTCCTTTCGTTAGGTGTCTATGTCCGGGTGGGGATGAAATCAAAAGCCGGGCCAATCCGGATCGGCGGGGAAAAGGCGCTTTTCAGGGAGGATTCGGGGATCGGCCTTCCCGGAGGGTTGTCCAGCCGCTGTACAGCTGTCCACGGCTTGGCGGCGGCGTCGGGGGAGGGAAGGAGGCGAGGAAGGAGGCGAGGGAAAGGAATGGGAAAAGGGCGGCACGAGGGCGGAAAAAAGCGTGGCGGTTCGCACCCCCACGCGCGTTATGCCGGCCCCTCGCTCGTCCTCGCGACGAACGCATTTATGAGATCACTTCTCAGGCGTTGACGACTTCCCCGCCGTTGGGGTGGAGGAACTGCCCGGTGATGTAGGAGGCCTCGTCGGAGGCGAGGAACACGTAGCAGGGCGCCACCTCCTCGGGCTGGCCGGGCCGGCCGAGCGGCACGTTCTTCCCGAAGCTCTCCGCCTTCTCCGGCGGGAAGGTGGAGGTGATGAGAGGCGTCCAGATGGGCCCGGGGGCCACGCCGTTGACGCGGATGCCCTCCTTGGCCAGGGATTTGGACAGCGCGCGCGTGTAGGCGACGATGGCGCCCTTGGTGGCGGAATAGTCGAGCAGATGATCGCTCCCCCGGTAGGCGGTCACCGAACTGGTGTTGATGATGGAGCTCCCCTTCTGCCTGCGCAAGTGGGGCAGGGCCGCCTTGGTCATGAAGAAGCACCCGAAGATGTTGGTCCGGAAGGTGCGCTCGAGCTGCTCGGCGGTGATCTCGCCGATGTCCTCGCGGGGATGCTGCTCCGCGGCGTTGTTCACCAGGATGTCCAGCCTGCCGAAGGCCTTGGCGGCCTCCTCCACCGCCTTGCGGCAGAAGCCCTCGTCCCCGACGTCGCCGGCGAGAGCCAGGCATTTCCGCCCCTCGGCCTCCACCAGCCGCCGGGTCGCGGCGGCATCCTCGTGCTGGCGCAAGTATACGATGGCGACGTCGGCGCCCTCCTTCGCATACAGGATCGCCGTCGCCCGCCCGATGCCGCTGTCCCCGCCCGTGATGAGAGCCGCCTTCCCCGCCAGCTTCCCGGCGGGCCGATAAGTCCAGTCCACGGCGCTGGGCTTAGGCTCCATCTCCGCCTCCGACTCCACATCGCGCGCCGCACTATCGGCCGCGCTCTTCGGCTTCTCGGCAGTCTTCGTTCCCCCCGCCCTCTCGGTTTTCTCCGTCCCCTCCGCCTTCCCTGTATTCTCGACCTTCTCCGTCTTCTCCGTCTTCTCCGTTTGTGATCTGCTCATGGTTCTTCCCTTTCCCGGCTGCATCGCAGCGGTTATGCATGGATTCCACAGGATAGATTGGATGAGCTTCGAACC
>CBILQL010000566.1:0-3812 GCA_966238865.1 uncultured bacterium | reverse complement strand
TGAGCCATGCATAGGACCCGGAGCTGGGGGCCTCGAAATCGAGGACCACCCGGCCCGTCGGATCGCCGGGCAGCCCCACGCCGAGGGTGCGCACGTAGATGTTGGCGCCGTCGCCGGTGCGCAGGACCAGGATCTGCTCGATCTCGATCGTGCCCTCGCGCAGGAGGAGATCCATGTCCAGTCCGCCCTTATGGACGGTGCCGTTGATGCGGGCGCCGGTGATGGTGCCGCCGGTCACGTCCAGCAGGCGGCGGTACCCGTATGGCGTGATGCCGACCGGGTAGATGGCGCCCAGCGTGAGCGTGGCCTGGAAGACGGCGGTACCTTTCGACGGTGCGACGATGCCGGAAGGCAGGCCGCAGGTCCAGGACGAATGGGGGATGATGGTCGCCGTCCTGCCGATGGCCGTATCGGTCAGATGAAGCATGAGGCCGACCCTGGGAAGGCTGTCCAGGGAAATGCTGCGCGGATGGTACCCTGCCCTGGTGATGAACAGGGAATCGGATCGGCCCACCGCGCTTCCCCGCTTGGCCGTCGCGTCGGCCCTCCTGCCGCCGCCGGCCCGCGCCGTGGCGCCGATGCGTTCCGGGGACCCCTCCCGCAGATCCGCGAATCCATCCACCGCAAAGAACTTCGTCGTGTAGACCCCCTCCGCGGTGCGGACGCGGCACAGGTAGACGCCGGCCGGCAGGCGCGGCTGCCCGATGCGCCACAGGCCGGCGTCCAGGCGTCCCGTGAAGACCGGCACGGCTCCGCGCCCGGTCAGGGGGTGGATGCGGACGTCCACCGGGCCGGAGGCGGCTTGGTGGAACAGGAAGTCGTGGCCGCTCCTCGCGATGCCTGGGAAAAACTCAGCATCGGGGACGGGCAAAGCAGTGGAGGCGGAGAAGGAGAATGTGCCGGTAGTGTCGGTCGTCCGTTCGCCGCTTGCGCCGGCGGCGCTGGTCAGCCGGATCGAGGCGCCGGAGATCGCCTTGCCGGTATAGTAATCGTAGACGGTTCCCGACAGATTGGCCTGGCCCCAGGTCAGCACGGCGGCCGCGGCGAAGGCGCAGCAGGTCTTGGCTAGGATCGACATCTTCTTGCTCCCGCGTCGTCCCCCGCCATGAATATAGACCTGAAGCGGCTTTTCGTGGTGCTGCCACCTGCCCAGAAACGATCCGGAAGGCGACGCCGACAGAACGTCGGCGGGCAGTGACGGCAAGAAGGGAAGGGGTGCGGCCCCGATAGGCGGACGGCCCCGGGCCGCCGGACAACCGGCCCCGGACCTCAGTGGGAGGCGCCGATCCGGATTTCCCCGAACTCCTTCAATTTCCCGAGCACCTGCTCCTTGATCTCCTCGCAGCGCTCCGCAGTCACCCCTTCGAAGCGGGTCACCAGGCTAGGCTGGGTGTTGGAGGCCCGCACCAGGCCCCAGCCGCCGTCCAGCAGGATGCGGACGCCGTCGATGGCGATGACCTTGGCGTTCCTGGACCAGTAGTCGACCGCCTTTTGGGCGATGCGGAACTTCTCCTCGTCGTCCTTGCACTCGCAGCGGATTTCCGGGGTGTTGAAGTACTTCGGCACCCCGGCGAGCAGCTCGGAGGGGTTCTTGCCGGTCTTGTCCATGATTTCCAGCAGGCGGCAGCCGGCGTAGATGGCGTCGTCGTAGCCGAAGTAGCGGTCGGCGAAGAAGATGTGGCCGCTGACCTCGCCGGCCAGGGGGGCGCCGTCCTCGGCCATCTTCTTCTTGAGGAGGCTGTGGCCCACCTTCCACATCACCGGAACCCCGCCGGCCTTGGAAATCTCCTGCTCCAGGGCCATCGAGGACTTCACCTCGTAGATGATCTTCGACCCCGGCTTCTCCGCCAGGACGCTCTTGGCGAAGATCAGGGTCAGCAGGTCGCCGGGGATGAGGGCGCCGTTCTCGTCGATGACGCCGATGCGGTCCGAGTCGCCGTCCAGGCCGATGCCGACCTGGGCGCCGGCCGACTTCACCCTGGCGGACAGGTCCACCACGTTCTCCCAGATGGTGGGATCGGGGTGGTGGTTGGGGAATCTGCCGTCCACGGTGTCGTTGATGGCGTCCACCTTCGCGCCGATGCGCTCGTACACCTGCTTCGCGAAGAGGGCGCCGGTGGCGTTGGCCGGATCGAGCACCATGCGGATGGGCTTCGTCAGCTTGAAGCGCGCGCCCAGGTAGTCGATGTAGTCGGCGGTGATGTCGCGGGCGGAGCGGCTGCCGGAGCCGCTCGCGAACTTCCCGCTTTGCGCCAGGTCGCGCAGGGCGACGATGTCGGGGCCGTAGAGCGTGGTCTTGCCGATGCCGACCTTGAAGCCGTTGTACTCCTTGGGGTTGTGGCTGGCGGTGATCATGGCGAAGCCGTCCACCTCCAGGTGGAAGGCGCTGAAGTAGCAGAGCGGCGAGGTCACCGTGCCGATGTCGATCACGTCGATGCCGGTGGCGTTCACGCCCGCGATGAAGATCTCCTTGAGCTGCGGGGTGTGCAGGCGGACGTCCCCGCCCACGGAGATGCGCTTGAGCCCGCGCCCGCGCAGGATGGTCCCGAAGGCCATGGCGATGCGGCGGACGGTGTCGTCGGTAAGCTCGGTGGGGTGGACGCCCCGGATGTCGTATTCTCGGAAGATGGAGAGGTTCATTTCAGCCTTCGATGATGGTGTCTTTGGCGATGACGACGATGCCGCTGTCGGTCACGTGGAAGCGTTCCCGGTCCCGATCCAGGTTCATCCCCACCTGGAAACCCGGGGGGATCTTCACGCCCTTCTCGATGATGGCCCGGTGGACGCGCGCGCCCCGGCCCACGTCCACGTTGGGGAAGAGGATGGAATCGGTGACCTGGGAGTGGCTGTGGAGGTGGCTGCCCGGCGAGAGGATGGAATGCGAGGCGCTGCCCCCGGAGAGGATCACCCCCTCGCAGACGATGGAGTCGTAGGCGGCGCCCCGGCGGCCCTCGGGATCGCTTTCCCCGAAGACGAACTTGGCCGGCGGCAGGTTCCAGTTGATGGTGCGGAGCGGCCACTTGTTGTTGTAGAGGTTGAAGATCGGCGACACCGCGCAGCAGTCCATGTTGGCCTCGTAGAAGGCCTCGATGGTCCCCACGTCCCGCCAGTAGCCGTGGCTGGCGTCGTTCTCGCCGCGGATGCGGTTCTCCTTGAAGTCGTAGACGTAGACGGGATGGTGGTTGTAGATGGAGGGGAGGATGTCCCGGCCGAAGTCGTGCTGGGACTTGGCGAGCTTGCTGTCGGAGAGGAGCTCCCGGACCAGGAACTTGCTGTTGAAGATGTAGTTGCCCATCGAGGCCAGGGCCCATCCCGGGCGGCCGGGCATGTGCTTGGGGTGGGCCGGCTTCTCGTCGAAGCCGATCATCCGCCCCTCGTCGTCCACCTCGACCACGCCGAAGCTGCGGGCCTCATCCAGGGGCACCGGGATGCAGGAGATGGTGGCCAGCGCCCCCTTGGCCAGGTGGAACTGCAGCATCTGGTTCACGTTCATCTTGTAGATGTGGTCGCCGCCGAACACGGCCACGTGGTCCGGGCGCACGTCGCGGATGAGGTTCACGTTCTGGTAGATGGCGTCGGCGGTGCCCATGTACCAGGAGTTGCCGATGCGTATCTGGGCCGGCACCAGATCCACGTACTGGTCCAGGTTCCGGTTGAGTTCCCAGGCGGTGGAGACGTGCCGGTTCAGGGAATCCGACTTGAACTGGGTGAGGACCTTGATTTGATAAAAACCTGAATTGACGAAATTATTCAGGACGAAGTCGATGATCCGGTATTTTCCGGCGAAATGTACTGCCGGCTTGGCCCGATCA
>CBILQL010000565.1:0-3824 GCA_966238865.1 uncultured bacterium | reverse complement strand
GTGTCCTGGACGCGGTGGCATCCACTTCCAAGCCGGCCGGGCGCCTCAGCAAGGACGCGCGGCCGCTGTACCTCGGCGGCCGCGTCATCAATCCGTTCATGCCCTCCAGCCGCGACCTCTGGGACGGCGAGCTGGACGAGGTGCTCCTCTCCCGCGTCGCGCATCCGGAGTCGCATTACCGGCTTTCCTATGCGACCCAGAAGCCGGACTCCCGCATCGTCACCTTCGAGCGGTTCCCGGCGCCGGGCACCGATCCCGACTCCCTGCACCTGTGGACCTATTCCCGTAGGATCTTCCGCAACACCGCCGCCGACGGCGCCGCGGTGGCCGGTGCGGTGGAGCGCTTCCCGCTGCTGGTGCGCCTCGACTCCGGCGTGTTCAATTTCTCCCAGGCCTCCCCCAAGGGCGAGGACATCCGGTTCTCGGACCCCGACGGATCGGTCCTTCCCCATGCCATCGAGCGCTGGGAAGGCCCCGGCAAGAAGGCCGAGATCTGGGTGCGGGTGCCCCGGGTGGAGGGCGGATCCCGGACCGATTACATCCGCATGCACTGGGGCAAGGCGAAGGCCGCGGACGCCCAGGACGCGGCGGCCGTCTTCGACACCGCGGACGGGTTCGCCGGCGTCTGGCACCTGGAGGCCGGGGCGGCGGGGCAGGCGGGCGCGGCCGCCTACAAGGAACAGACCGCCGGCCGGCATCATGGCCTCGACTATGTCACCGCCGACGCCTCCCCGGCCCTGCTCGGGAAGGGTCAGGTCTTCGGCGGCGGGGATCGCGTCAAGGTGCCGTCTTCCCGCGATTTCGACTTCCCCGCGGCCTTGACCGTCTCCGCCTGGATCAAGGGGAATGCCTGGAATTCCGGCGACACGGACCTTAACCCGATCCTGCGCCGGGGCGAGGGCGATCCCAATGCCTACCAGCTTTCGGTGAACAAAGGGCATGTCAAGCTCGGCGTCAACGCCGACGACGGCGAGGGCGTCCGCAGCCCCATCCCGCTCCAGACCGGCCTCTGGTACCACGTGGCCGGGACCTGGGAGCCCGGCCGCATCCGGATCTACGTGAACGGCGTCCTCGAAGCGGACGAGGCCGCCGGCCGGGAGGCGCCGGATCCGGCGGCGCAGGCCCTGTTTCTCGGCGGCCGCGACGGCGGCGGGGGCGAGGACCAGTTCCACGGCATGCTGGACGAGGTGCAGGCTTCGCACAAGGTCCGCGATCCCGATTGGATCAAGCTCGCCTACGAGAGCCAGCGCGCGGATGCGCGCCTCCTCGTCCACGAAGGCTACGAGCACAAGGTCCCTCCCGTGGATACCGCCACGGCGGCCAAGGACGTCCTCCGGTTCCAGGTCGACCGACCCGCCTGGACCTGGGATACCACCCTGGCCGCGGGAGCGCGGCTGGGCAAGGACGGCGTATTCAACCTCTTCAATCCCGGGCCCGAGCCCCTGCGGGTGATCATCAGCCCGGAGGCGCCCCCGGACACCTTCGGGGTCGCGGGGGTGGATGCCGGCATCCGCATCCTCTCCCCGGCCGGCGACGGGACGCGGACCATCGCCGTCTTCTCCAGGTCCGCGGCCGCGGCCGCTGGACGCTCCATGTACAGCCTGCTCCCGGGCGTATCGCCCATCTCCAGGCTCCAGGACTGGGGCCTCGCGGCCGGCGGCGTGAATATCTATCGCGCCGGGACCTACGTGGTGGGCGTGGACACGGTGGAGCCGCGATTGCGCCTGCTCGGGCAAGGGACCGGCGACGGCGATTCCACCTGGGCCGAGTTCATCGCCGAGGACAATCTCCGGTTCGTCAACCTGAAATGCTTCCCGTCCGGCGCCGAAGGGGGGACGGCCCTGATCCGCAGGGAGCTCACGGGCGTGCCCTTCCGGCTCACCTTCAAGCCCCAGGCCGGCGTCGTGCCCTTGAAGCTCTTCCTGTCCGCCGACGACGGCCGCAAGCAGGCCGCCTTTCCGCCCCCGCCGGCCGGGCACCACGTCCTGTCCCGGCTCCTCCCGGACCTGCGGGCGCCCCTGGCCGCCAAGGCCGGGTTGGAATGGGACCTGGTGGGCCTGCCGGTGAGCCCCGCCGGCGGGCGGACGCTGGCCGCCCTGGCCAAGGCCGCGGGCGCCGCCACCTTGCGCGCCGCCTTGTGGGTGCCGGGCACGGGCGTGGACGGGGACTACCGGGTCCTCGGGCCCAAGGACACGCTTCCGGCCGGCGCGGCGCTCTGGATGGCCGCGGACAAGGCCTTCGCGACCCTGCCGCTGGGCACCTCCCGGACCCTCGCCCAGGGCCCCGCCAGCGACTACGCGGTGACGCTCCGGAAGGGCTGGAACCTGGTGGCCAATCCATCCCTGGAACCCCTGCCCTGGGTCGCCTCCCGATCCGTCCAGCCCGCCTACGACCTCGGGCCGGTGAAGGCGCTGCACGCCTACGCGGGCGGCGGGAGCTACGGCGACGCGGACACCTTGCAGCCCTGGAAGGGCTACTTCGTCTTCTCCGGCGCGGACACGACCGTGCGCCTCACGGGAACGCCTCCGGGACTCGCCAAGCGGGCCTTCCCGTCCCGGTACGCTCCCGCCAATCCCATCCGCCTCCTCCTGGAGCCGCAGCCCGACCCGGACGGTGCCGCGCCGGCCCCGGCCGCCATGCGCCTCGAGGCCGCGGCCTATGCCGAGGACGGCCTCGGGCCCGAGGACGAACCCATGCCGGGAACGCCCGCGCGCTCGGCGGGCGTGGCCGCGATCCGGGAAGGCCGCGGCCTGCGCACGGATCTCCTGCGCTTCGAGCCCGGCCGCACCGTGGTCTGGAAGATCGCCTGGTCCGGGGGAAGCCGGCGGGACGGGCCCGGAACCGCGCCCTCGTCCGGGGCGCGGTTCCGGCTGTCGGACCTGGGGATCCCCGCGGGCATGACCCTCTGGGCCGCCTCCGCGTTGCGTCCCGGCGCCGCGGAGCTGTCCCAGGGGTCGGAGCTGAACCTGGAAGGCGGAGCCGCCGATACCCTGGTGCTCTGGGCCGGGCCCGCGGGAAGCTGGCGGGAAGGCGATCCTGTTCCCGGCCTGGGTCCGCTGCCCGCCGCGCGCGCTTCCAGCCTCGTCCGGGGCGCCTCCGGCCTCGAGCTGCGCCTCGAACTTCCGGCGGCGGCCGGCGTGGAAGCGGCCCTCCATGCCGCGGACGGGAGGCGGATCGGATATTGGCGAAGCCCGCGCCTGGCTCCCGGCCGGCATGCCGTCCCCTTGGCCCTTCCGAAGGCCCCCGCCCGGGGTCTCATCCTGGTTACCGTGGACATCACGGATGCCGGAGGCGCCTCCCGCCGGGCCTTCAAGGCCCTGCTGCCTTGAGGCCTCCCCGCAAAGGCCGCCCGGTGATGTCCCGAAAGGATGCCCGAAAAGTCCCGCTTTCCGCCGCGCCCACGGGCAAAAAAATTTGCATCCCCGCCAACAGTTGATATTATTCCAGTCAGGAACTATTCGACTGTCTTGGAGGTTTCGTATGAGGAAGTTTCTGGTTGCAGCCGTTCTTGCCGCTTCGGCCCTTGTCGCAAACCCCGCCGAAGCCCGCCTGGGCGGCAACCTCGGCCTGGGCGTGCAGATCGGCGAGCCGTCGGCGGCCATTTCGGGCAAGTACTGGCTGAGCGGCAGGACCGCCCTCGACGGGGCTTTCGGGTTCAGCGCGCGCCACGACTGGATCCTCCTCCAGCTGGATCACCTCTGGCACCATTTCGATGTCATCCCCGTGAAGAGCGGCGAACTCCCCTTCTACTACGGCATGGGGGCCACCGTGGTGGCCGCGAACGATCCCGGCATCGGCATCCAGGGCGTCCTGGGCATTGCCTA
>CBILQL010000564.1:0-3845 GCA_966238865.1 uncultured bacterium | reverse complement strand
CGGTCACCGCCGCGCCGGCGTGGGCGGGCATTCCCCTCACCCCCCGGGGGGTGGCCCGCTCCTTCGCGGTGATGTCGGGCCTGGCCTACGCGGCGACCAATACCCAAGTGCCCAAGGCCGACACCATCATCCTGCTCATGGGCCTGCAGAAGCTGCGGGAAATCGTCCCCGCCTTCCTGGCCCAGGGCTGGAACGCGGACACGCCGGTCGCGGCGATACAGGACGCCACGTTGCCCGATCAGCGCGTGTGCGTCTCCACGCTTGACGGGATCGCGGAGGAGACTGCGCGGCGGGGGTTTGATTCGCCGACTTTGCTGGTCGTTGGAGCTGTGGTGGGGTTGCGGGGCGCTCGCGGCTCAAACTGAAGCTTGGCGAAGCCCGGTTGTCTCTGGGTGTCACGAGGGAGGGACGCTTCCGATCAAGCGCTGGCAGCGATTCCCTGGAGCGTGCGCTTTCACGGCATGGCATGGCTCCCTCCCTCATGACACCCTCCGCTTCAAATTCGCCGCGAGCGCCCCGCAACCCCCTGGTGCTCCCTGTCTCTAAATCCCGGCGACCGAGCCCGACGGGCAGTCCCGGCGGGCCCGCCAAGCATGCCCCGACGGGCGGCCCCGGCAGGCGCAGCTTGGCGACTGTCACGCGATCAGGGGAAAAGAATATTCGAGAGAAAGTCGCCCGGAGAGCGGATTGGGCCTGGGGTGGCGGAGGTGTGGGGGATGGTTGATTTAGCTAGATTTCAGGGGAAATGAGCAAGACTTTTTATATCACGACGCCCATCTATTATGTCAATGATACTCCGCATATCGGGCATGCGTATACCACGGTGCTGGCCGATGTTTTGACGCGGTATCATAAGCTGGCCGGGGAGGAGACGTTCTTCCTCACCGGGACCGATGAGCATGGGCAGAAGGTGGTGCAGAGCGCCGAGAAGCGGGGGGTGTCGCCCAAGGAGCATTGCGATACGTATTCGCAGCGTTTCAAGGATGCCTGGAAGGGCATGAACATCGGGTACGACAAGTTCATCCGCACCACCGACGAGGACCATATCCGCTACGTCCAGGACGTCTTCCGGACGCTGTGGGACAAGGGGCAGATCTACGAGAAGGAGTACGAGGGCTGGTACTCGGTGGGCGAGGAGCGCTTCTTCACCGAGAAGGAGCTGGTGGACGGGAAGGATCCCATCAGCGGACGGCCGGTGGAGAGGATCAGGGAGAAGAACTACTTCTTCCGGATGTCGGCGTACCAGGATTGGCTCGTCGGATACATCAACGACAATCCGGACTTCATCCTGCCGGACTTCCGGCGCAACGAGGTGCTGGGCTTCCTGCGCCAGCCCCTGAACGACCTGTGCATCAGCCGGCCCAAGTCGCGGCTGTCCTGGGGCATCACCCTGCCCTTCGACACCGACTACGTGGCCTATGTCTGGGTGGACGCCCTGTTCAATTACCGGAGCGCCGTGGACGGACGCCGCTTCGCGGACGGGCAGGGGCTTTGGCCGGCGGATTACCACCTGCTGGGCAAGGACATCCTGACCACGCATGCGGTGTACTGGCCCACCTTGCTCAAGGCCATCGACGCCCCCCTGCCGCGCCACCTGCTGGCCCATGGCTGGTGGCTGTTCGACAACGCCCGCATGAGCAAGACCACCGGCAACGTGGTCAACCCCCTCGACATGAAGGACAAGTACGGCGTCGACGCCTTCCGCTACTACCTCACGCGGGAGATGGTGGTGGGCCAGGACGCCTCCTTCACCGAGGCCGCCATGGTGCAGCGCCTCAACTCGGACCTGGCCAACGACGTGGGCAACGGCCTCAGCCGGGTGCTCAAGCTGGCCGCGGGCCTGGGCGGACGCCTGGTCCCGCCCTCCCCCGGCGACCCCGCCCTGGGCGAGGAGGAGGCCGGCCTGCGCAAGGCCGCCGACGACGCCATCGCCAATGCCCTGGACAAGGTGAAGGCCCTCAAGCTCTCCTTCGCCGTCGAGGACGTCCTGCAGCTCGTCCGCGCCGTCAACCGCTACCTGGAGGCCAAGGCCCCCTGGAAGCTGGCCAAGCAGGGCGAGGCGGCGAAGCCGGCCCTGAACGCCGTGCTCTACCATGCCGCCGAGGCGCTGCGCATCGGCTTCACCTTGCTGCATCCGGTCATGCCCGGCAAGATGGAGGAGGCCCTGGGCCTCCTGGGCCTCACCCCTGCCCAATCGGCCTGCCGTTGGGGCGTCCTGGGTCCGGACTATCTGCTGAAGCCACCTCCTGCCACAGGACTATTCCCCAGGATACCGGTCGCAACCGAGGTCACGGCGGATATGCCAGGCTTCGAGGTCGATTCCACTGTGGGCGTGAGGGCGCCTGGGTCCTCCCCAGGGCGGGTGGCAGGCGCCGGCAAGGGACAGCAGGGGACCCCGGCCGGCGGCCCCCCCGCGGACCCCTTCTCCCTGGTCCACCTCAAGGTGGCCCAGATCGAGTCCGTCGAGGACCACCCCAATGCCGACGCCCTGTACGTCCTCCGGCTGCGGCTGGGCGACGAGGCCCGCACCGTCTGCGCCGGCCTCAAGAAGCACCTGGCCAAGGAGGAGCTGCAAGGGCGCAAGGTGGTGGTGGTGTACAACCTGAAAACCGCCAACCTCCGGGGGGTGGAAAGCTCGGGCATGATCCTGGCCTCGGAAGGCGAGGGAGGCAGGCTGGCCCCGGTGGACCCGGGTGCGGCCAGCCCTGGCGACGACGTGGTGGCCGAGGGGCTGGAATCCAAACCCAAGCCGAACCTGACCCTGAAGGACTTCGAGAAGGCGCCCCTCACGGTGAAGGCCGGGAAGGTGCAGTACGGGGACCGGCCGCTGGCCTCCCCTGCCGGTCCCATCGCCGCGTCCGGGCCCGACGGGTCCTCGGTCCGGTAGGGCCCCGCTTCCGCGGAACCCCCTGTCCCAAAGACGCGGCAGGCCAAATTGATTAAATTTATCTTGTTTTTATCGGAATTCCGGCAATTACTCAACCAGAATGGTCCCTATCGATGAGCAGTGAATCAAGTCCCCGGCAGGATGCCGGCTCCCTGGAGCCGCAATCCGGCGCGACGCCCGACGCCTCCTCTCCGTATGCCAAGCAAGGCAATGTCACCATCATCGAACCCCAGAATCCCCTGCCCGATCTCACCCTGGACAAGTACAGCGCCCCCTTGCAGGAAGTGATCCGCGCCAACGGCTGGTCCGATCTGATGCTGGTGCAGAAGAAGGCCAGTCCCTACCTCCTCAACGCCCAGGACATCATCGTCCAGTCCAAGACCGGATCCGGCAAGACCGGCGCCTTCGTGCTGCCCCTGCTCGAAGTGATCGAGAAGAAGCACCGCGCCCCCCAGGTGCTCATCATGGTGCCCACCCGCGAGCTGGCCCTGCAGGTGTTCCAGGAGGCTGAAAAGTTCGGCAAGCCCCTCGGCATCGATGCGGTGGCCGTGTACGGCGGCGTGGCCTACGGCCCGCAGCTCGACGCCTTCAAGCGCGGCGTGCACATCGTGGTGGGCACCCCGGGACGCCTGCTCGACCACATCATCAACGGCAACCTGAGCCTCAAGTCCATCCGCGACCTGGTGCTGGACGAGGCCGACGAACTGCTGTCCATGGGCTTCTACCCGGACATGAAGCGCATCCACGGCCTGCTTCCCAAGGACCGCTGCACCTACCTGTTCTCGGCCACCATGCCCGTGAACGTGAAGCGCCTGGCCCAGGAGTTCATGCGCCAGCCCAAGTTCATGAGCCTGTGTCCCACCGACATCTCGGTCTCCACCATGGAGCACGTGTACTACGTGGTGGAGCCGCAGGAGAAGGACAACGAGCCCAAGGACACACAGACGGGCCCGGGTGA
>CBILQL010000563.1:0-3855 GCA_966238865.1 uncultured bacterium | reverse complement strand
GTGGGCGGTTCTCTTCCCCGGCATCGCAGAGAAGGCTCGGGACGTCGTCGTCAAGGTGATGCCGCGCATGTGGAACCTGTTCCGGCGCAGCTTTCCTGATATGCAATTCATCGCCGAGGACAAGCTGCCCCTGCTCTTCCGGATGTTCAGCCAGGCCGATGACTCCACCACCCGGCAATACGGCGGCACGGGCCTGGGCCTGGCCATCTGCCGGCGCATCGTCGACGCCATGGGGGGGGGCCTGGGCGTGAGCAGCCGGCCGGGGCAGGGATCGGTCTTCGTCTTCACTGTCCCGTTCCAACCGGCCGGGAAGCCCGCCGCCCGGCGCGCCGAGGCCGCCGGCGGAACCCGGGGGCCCATCGGGGAAACCCCTGCGACGTCCGGCGCCGGAACTCCTGCCGAGGCCGAAACGCCGGCTCCGCCCGATCGGCCCATCCTCCTGGCCGAGGACAATGCCGTGAACCGCCAGGTGGCCAGGGAGATCCTGGAGCGCATGGGATACCGCGTCGAGGTGGCCGCCAACGGCCGCGAGGCCGTGGCGCGCGCGGCCGGGGAGGATTTCGCCCTCGTGATCATGGATTGCCGCATGCCGGAGATGGACGGATACCGCGCCGCCGAGGCCATCCGCTCCCTGCCCGGCGACCGCGGGCGGGTCCCCATCCTCGCCCTCACCGCCAATTCCGGGGAGGAGGAGGAGCGGCGCTGCCGGGCGGCCGGCATGGACGGCTTCCTCCGCAAGCCGGTGGACCGCCGCGAGCTGGAAGCGGCGCTGGGCCGCTGGATTGGGCCGCGGAGCCATTCCCGGTGCCGGACCCTCGAGGCCGGCCTGGAAGAGACCTTCGGCGGGGAGAAGGGCTGGATAGACGGCTGGGGGCCGGACTTCCTGGCGGAACTGATCGGACTCTTCCTCCAGGCGGCCCCGGAAACCCTGGCCACCCTGGAGGCCGCACACGCAGGCGGGGAACTCCCCCGGGCCGCGCGCGCCGCGCACACCCTGCGCGGGTCCGGCCTGCAGTTCGGGGCTGTCCGGCTCGCGGACCTGTGCCTCGATTTCGAGCGCGCCGCCGACTCCGGCGGGGATACGGCCGTGCTCCTCGCCGAAATCAAGCGCGAATTCACCAAGGTTGTCGAGGACCTGAAAAACCTCATGCCGGACGGAGGCTGACCTGCGTGAAATGCGCCTGATGGATTGGCGGAAGCGGCCGCCGGCTGTATCATGGAAGGTATCCCCGCCGGTGCGTCCGGCGCCGGGAGGCCGGGGGGACCGATGAGCAGCGATATACCCTCAATACCCGCCATACCCGGGAGAACGGGAGCGGCCAAGCCGGTGGTGGTGCTGGTCGAGGACAACAAGATCCTGGTCAAGACCTACGAGCAGATGTTCGCCTCCGTCAAAGAACTCAAGCCCTACCGCCTCGCGGCCTTCGAGACCGCCTGGGCGGCGATGGAATGGCTGAACTCGGCGGGCGAGGACGAGACGCCGGCCGCGGTCCTGCTCGATTGGATGATGGAAGGGATGAGCGGGATCGACATGCTGGTCGCCCTACGCAAGGATTCCCGCCTGGCGCGAATCCCGGTGATCATGGCCACCGCCAAGATGGGCCGCCTGGAGGTGGCCGAAGCCCTGGCCCGCGGGGCCAGCGACTACATGGTGAAGCCCATCAACACCCGCGTCCTGGTTCAGAAGCTGGCCAAGGTGGCGTCTCCCGAAGCGGCCGCCTAGCCGGCCTCAAGGGAATACAGCACCGCATCCGAGTCGTGCGGCAGGAAGATGCCGCCGCCCAGGGGCCGGAAATGGCGGGACAGCGCCCGACGGTACCAATCAGCCGGCCGCAGGTGGACCCGTCCATCGGTAACCTTGCGATTACAATGGAGCTCCCAGTCCTCGCGGGTCAGGGCCTCCAGGTACAGGAGCCCGCGGCATAGCCGGGCCAGGTTGGAGACGGCGGACAGGGCTTCTTCCCGGTCCAGGTATTGCAGCACGCTCTGGCAGATCACGAGGTCGTAGCGGCCCCGCCCCCGCCAGCCGGCCGCCGTCCCGTGCTCCCATCCATGCCGGCGGCACAGGTACTCGCTGGCCTCGACCCCGGTGTAGCGGGCCGCGGGGCGCAGCCTGGCCGCCTCGCGCCGCCAATGCCCCAGCCCGCAGCCCATGTCCAGGACGCGCCGGACCGGCAGGTCCAGGTACCCCATCCAGGCGAAGACCAGGTCCGCCAGGCGGGCCTGGCCGCGGGAATCATGGACCCGGGTGGCGGGATTCCGGTAGAAGCGACGGTAATAGGCGGCGTCGAAACGGGTGCGGATGTCCGGCATGACCTGCAAAGGGTAACAAAGTCGGGGCGGCCGGCAATGGACAGAGGCATAGTGGCGGCTCCCCGGAGCGGCCCATACGGATTGGAATCAAGCAAAATGATCTTGCAGGTGGGAATCTAAAAAGGTAGGTTATCCTCAAAGCTGCCGATTCCGCCATGCCGAAAGGCATCCCGCGGGCGGCAACTTATCCGGAAGATGGTCGTACCGAACCCCCAGCTGACTGCCCAACAGAGAGTCTCCGAGGATTTGAAGACCTTGTTCCATTTCCAAAACACCCCCCCTATCTGTTGATTCCAAGGAGACATCATGAATATCTACGTGGGAAATCTCGCGTATAGCGTTACCCAGGAGGAGCTGCAAGAAGCTTTCGGCTCCTTCGGTCGCGTGAGCTCGGTCAAGATCATCATCGATCGCGAGACCGGCAATCCGCGCGGCTTCGCATTCGTCGAAATGCCGGACAACGCCGAAGCCCAGAAGGCCCTTGAAGGCATGAACGGGTTCCAGCTGCAGGGCCGCGCCCTGTCGGTGAACGAAGCCCGTCCCCGCGCCCCCGGCGGCCCCGGCGGCGGCGGCGGCGGCGGTTTCGGCGGCCCCCGTGGCGGCGGATCCCGCGGCGGTGGCGGCGGCGGCTTCGGTTCCCGCAACCGCTGGTAATTCCGGACTTCGAAAGGGTTCCGGCCGCCTCCGGAGGGCCGATACCTGTTTTCGAAATCCCAGTTCATCCCCTGGACGTGTTCGCGTCCAGGGGATTTTTTTTTGCCTTCCTTCTGCCTTCCGGATGGGCGGCAAAAAAAAGGAATCACGGCAAGAACCGTGATTCCTCATGAAGCCTGGGGCATCGCGCTCCCTGAGCGGAAGCGCCGGTCCGCGAGCGGACCGGTAGACCCTTAGCGGGAAGCGGCGGTAAGCAGCCGGATCATCTCCTTGTACTCGGCGAGATAGCGCTCGGCTTCGGCGACCACCTTGGCGGCGGTGTAGCCGAACTGCTCGTCCAGCACCTTGAACGGCGCGGAGGCGCCGAAGCGCTCCATGCCGTACACATGGCCCAGCGGACCCACCAGGCCCTGCAGGGCTGTGGGCAGACCCGCGGTCCATCCCAGGGTCGGGGTGGCGAAGGGCAGCACGCTCTCGCGGTAGGCCGGCGCCTGCTCGCGGAACAGGCCCTCGCTGATGGCGGACACCACCTGCACCTTGAGGCCCTTCTCCTGGGTCAGCTTCGCGGCGGCCTCCACCAGCAGGGACACCTCGGAGCCGTTGGCGACGAGCACCAGGTCCGGCTTGCCGCCGGCCTCGACCACGATGTAGGCGCCGTGCTGGGCGCCGGACAGGGCATCCTGGTAGCGGACGGAGCCGGAGCGGGCGGGGAGATCGGTGACCGGCTGGCGGGTGAGGATGAGCGCGGCGGGAACCTTGCTCTCCAGGGCCAGCTTCCAGGCCACCGTGGTCTCGGCGCCGTCGCCGGGACGCAGCACCAGGAAGGAGCGATGCCCTTCCAGGTTCTTCATCTTCTCCAGGAGGCGGATCTGGGTCTCCTGCTCGATG
>CBILQL010000562.1:0-3858 GCA_966238865.1 uncultured bacterium | reverse complement strand
AAGGTTCCTCAAGGTTCGGTTACACGTAAGCAAGGAGAAGGATTCACATGGATTTGACGCAATTCACCGTCCGGGGGCACCTCCAGAACCTGTCCCTCAAGTTCACGAGCCCGGAGTTCATCGGCTCGCAGATCGCGCACCTCATCGAGATGCCGACGCGGAAGGCGAAGCTCATCACCTACAACCGCGGGGACCAGTTCCGGAACAACGCCAAGGCGCGAGCCCGCGGCACCGAGGCCGCCATCATCGACCTCAAGATCGGCGAGGCGGATGTCAACACGAAGCCCTACGCCGTGAAGAGCCGCATCACGGACGAGGATCTGGCCGACGAGGGCCTGCCGCCGGAGCTCGTGCCGCCGGTCAACCTCCAGCAGGACGCCCTCGAGAACTGCGCCTTCAAGCTGGACCTGGCCCGGGAAATCAACCTGGCCAACACCATCTTCAGCGGCACCTGGGCGGACGGCGTCTCCGGCGGCGAGGACGCCGCGGGCCTCTGGGCGCCGAACGACGCGACGAACACGTTCATGGTCGACATCCAGGCTGCGCTGGCCGCCTTCGTCGCCGGCGGCGTGCCGCTCGACCACGTGCGCCTCGCCCTGGACTTCCGCACCATGGCCCGCCTCAAGGAGCTGGACCGTCTCCGCGACCAGATCAAGTACACCTCGAACCAGTCGGTGACCGAGGCGTCCCTGGCCATGATGCTCGGCATCGAGAAGGTCGTGGTCGGCAAGGCCATCTACAACTCCGCCAAGGAGACGGCCGCGGGGACGGACTTCACCGGCCGGCTCATCTGGGAGAAGAACGCGACCAAGGGCAGCGCGTTCCTCTACTACTACCCGCCCGCGCCGGGCCGCAAGACCTTGGCCGCGCTGTACCAGCCCCGGCACAAGGCCGTGAACGGCTCCGGCCGCATCTCCAAGGCGTACCGCCGCCCGGAGCTGTCGGCCTGGGAATTCGAGACGCAGGAGGATGTGGGCGTGCACATCGCCGCCGCGCCCGCCGGCTACCTGTGGATCGACACGGTCCTCACCTAAGCCGGGAGTCGCGCGCGTCGCCGCCGCCCGCCTGTGGGCAAAGGCTGCCCCCCGAGTCGCCGGTGACTACGGGGGGTTTTCAACTTCACTCGGAGGAGATCGATGAAAACGTCCACCCATTCACCTCGCCACCTCGCCTTGCTGTTGCTCGGCGCCACGCTGGCCCTCACGGCGCCGGCGGATGCCCGCTTGCCCGCCGAACCCGAAGTCGCGGCCCTGGAGGCGCCCGAGGTCCGGGCGTCCTGCTGGGACTGCAAGTCCGCTATCCAGGAGGTATTCATCATGGCCTATTCCACCCAGGCCGACATCGAGGTGATGGTTTCTCCCACCCGCCTCATCGAGCTCACCGACGACAGCCAGGCCGGCAGCGTGGATGCCGCCGTGCTGGACGCCTGCATCGCCACCGCGGACGCCTACATCGACGGCTATCTGCGTGGACGGTACACCCTGCCGATCCAGACCACGCCGCTGCCGCCGGAGCTGGTCGCCATCTCCCGGGACCTCTCCATCTACGAGATCTACTCCCGGAAGGGGGAGGGGGGCGTGCCGGAGGAAGTACGGAACCGCCGGAAGGATGCCCAGCAGCGCCTGGCCGACATCGCCAAGGGGATCCTGGTCCTGGGCATCGCCCCGCCGGACGCGCACCAATCGGTGCCTATCCTGGTCGACAAGACCGAGGCCGACCAGGAGTTTCCGAAGCGCTGGCTGGACCGGTTTTAGCCGGATCAGGAAAACCGCTAGGAAGGCGCAGGCGCCCCGATCTCGGTCGGGGATGTCCGTAGGGTGGGGTCTAAAGTTCTAAAACGAATTCAAACGCAGTTAAACGGGTTTCAAAGAAGGCGGCAGGGTGAGCGGAGGCGGAATTTTCGAGGAGGCGGTGGAAGTGGTGCTTTCCCACGAGGGCGGCTACCGCAATCGACCCTCCGATCCTGGGGGGGCGACCAAGTACGGGATCTCGGCCCGGAGCTACCCCCAGCTCGACATTCCGCGCCTGACCCGGGACGAGGCCATCTCCATATACAAGCGGGACTGGTGGGACGCCTACGGTTACGCACGGATTGGTAACCGTTTGCTGCGGGTCAAGGTGTTCGACCTGGCCGTCAACATCGGTCCCGGCCGGGCCCACCGCTTTCTGCAGTGGGCGGTGAACGACGTCGTACAGTCCGGGGCGGGCCCAGCCAGCCTGCTCCTTGCCGTCGACGGCAACCTGGGTCCCCTCACGCTTCAGTCCATCGGCTTCCTGGACCCTTGCGCCCTCCTGCTCCGCTTCCTCGCCCGTGTGCACGCCCATTACAAGCGCTGCGCCATCACACAACCCGACGAGCTCAAGGGCTGGGAGAACCGGCTGTGGAGCCTCGCATAGGAGTTCCCATGACGACTTTGCTCCTTCTGCTCTGCGACATCCTGGCCAACCGCATTCAATCCGGCTCGACCGGCGTGCCGGTCCTCCAGCTCGGCGGCGCCGAGTTCGGCGACACCCTTCGTGGCCGGGACCTCGGCAAGAAGGGCGCGCTCCTCGGCTTCATGCTCGAGGACGAGGAGGGCAACCCGGTCGAGGGTGACCTGGGCCTGCACCTCGCCAGCGATGCGCGCTCCAGCGAAAACCTGGTGCTCATCGTGCAGCTCGCCATCGCCGCGGGACGGCCGGGCCTCTCCGCGGGAGAGATCCTGGAGAGCATCGCGAGGCAGCTCATGAAGCAGGAGATCTGGATCGACAAGTCGTGCTCGGCCCTGCTCGAGCTCACGAAGACGGAGCACCTCGAATCCGCTCCTGGCGTCGACTATTTCACCGCCCGCTACACGCTTGCGCTCGTGAAGACGGAGGCGAAGAAGCCCGCATGATGGACCTCGTGGCCGTGGAGCAGGCGATCCTGCTCCGTCTCCGGGAAACGATAGGCGGCGTCAAGTCGGCCGCGTTTCCGCCGACCGACGCGGACGGACGCCTCCCGCCTCTGGGCGGGGACAGGGAAATCCTGGTGCGGTGGCTGGGCGATGCCCTGCCCACGCCGCCGCCGAACCCTCAAGGCAGCATCGAGCAGCTCGCGGGATCGCAGTGGGAAACCTTCATCCGGTACCGGAACGCGAAGGGCGCCGGGAACAACCCGCACCACGGCGCCTATGCCCTCGTGGCCGAGGTCGACGCCGCGCTCAAGGGCTTCACGGTTCCGGGCGTCGCGGACGCGTCGGTGCTCTTTCCCATCCGGCGGCAGTTCCAGGGCGAGGCCGAAACGATCTGGCAGTACTCGATCCTCTGGCAGTTCACCGCGCCCGAAGTCAGCTGACACCACCAACCAAAGGGACCACATGAAACTGAGAGACATCCAAGCAATCGCAGCCAGGGCGGAGTCGCTCTCCGACGAGGAGCGCCTGGCGTTCCAGAGGGAGCTCATCGCCGACCACGAGGCCATCATCACCCTGCCGGAGCTCGAAGCGCGCCTGCCCGAGATGCGGCGCGCAGCGGCCCGCGCCCTGTACCGGAGCCTCGAAGCGGAGCTGGCCAAGTATCCCTCCGGGATCGGCTACTCCCCCGTCTCCGGCGCCGCGGCCATCGCCCGCAAGCCCACCGCCGACGCGGCCAGGGAATCCCTGTTCGCCACGCCGTGGCTCATGCTGCGGGCGAAAATCGAGCACTTCCGCGACGTGCGGCGCGACGCCAACGGCCGCATCGTGCGCGACGACGCCTGGACGGCGAAGCGCAAGGCGTTCCTGGAAATGAAGGCAAAGCAAGCCTCGATCCGGAACGCGAACATCCAGAAGAAGCTGTCCGACTTGGACGGGGAGGTGGCATAACATGCCGGACGTGATGTACAACGCCTTCAAGGCC
>CBILQL010000561.1:0-3864 GCA_966238865.1 uncultured bacterium | reverse complement strand
CGATCCGGTGATATCCGAGTCCGCGAGGTCGGGGAGGGCGCGGACGCATTCCTCCCGCATGCCGGGATCGCTGCGCGAGATGCGCCGGCCGGCCTCGCCGGTCTGCCACAGTCCCAGGCACCAGACCCATCCGAAACCCTTGTCGGCGATGTCGTCCAGGAAGGCGTCGGGGAAATCGTCCAGGGTGGCGGGGCGGCCCAATGCCCGCGCACGTTCCCCTAGTAGGACGCGGGTGTTGAGCTGGTAGAGGAGGGGCGGCCTGGGCACGGTGGGCAGTCTCCCGCGAGGGGTACGGGTCCGGAAAGATAATTATACGGGGTGGTCCGGCGGCGGCGCGACCGGCTCCGCGGGCGGGGGCCCGCTCAGGGCCGATCCGGCGGAGGGGGCTCGTTCAAGGTGGTCCAGAAGCGGCCAAGCACCTGGATGGCGTCGGTGTAGGCGCGGATATCGACGGGCTTGACCACGAAGGCGTTCACCCCGAGCCGGTAGCTCTCGTCGAGGTCGCTTTCCTGCCGCGAGGCGGTCAGCATCACCACGGGGATGGTCTTGAGGCGGTCTTCCCGCTTGATCCGCTCCAGCACCTGCAGGCCGTCGAGGCGGGGCATCTTGAGATCGAGCAGGATGAGATCGGGGTTGCCTTCCGGGCGGGAGGCGTAGGCGCCCTGGCGCAGCAGGTATTCCATCGCCTCCACGCCGTCGTTGGCCACGTCCACGGTCCCGGCGAGGCCGCCGGCGGCCAAGGCCTCCAAGGTCATCTCGACGTCCATGGGGTCGTCCTCGGTGAGCAGGATCCGTTTCGCCTTCATGCCGTCGCTCCTGCGGTCCGGGAACCTTCCCGGGCGGGGATGGAAAAGAAGAATGTGGCGCCTTTGCCGGGTTCGGCTTCCGCCCAGGCTTTCCCCCCGTGGCGCTGGACGATGCTCCGCACGTTGGCCAGCCCGATGCCGGAACCCTCGAATTCGGCCTCGCGGTGCAGGCGCTGGAAGACTCCGAACAGCTTGTCCGCGTAGCGCATGTCGAATCCCACCCCGTTGTCGCGCACGTAATAGGCGCCGCCGCCGCCCGTCCGAGGCGAGAAGCCGATTTCGACCCGGGCCTCGCCGCGCGGGCGGCTGTACTTGAGCGCGTTCGACAGGAGGTTGATCAACACCTGCCGGAGCAGGTCGCGGTCGCCGGCGGCGGCGGGAAGGGCTTGGAGGTCCCAGGTGACGAGCCGGCCTTCGCATTCCGGCTTGAGCAGGACGATGCATTCCCGCGCCAGGTTCTCCATGTCCACGGCCGCGATCCTGGGCTCCGCCCGTCCCAGCTTGGCGAATCCCAGCAGGTCGTCGATGAGTGCGCCCATGCGCCGGGCGGAGCTGTCGATGGACTCCAGGTAATGCGGAAGCTTCCCCTCGATCCGTCCTTCCAGCCCTTGGGCGAGCATCCGGGCGTAGCCCTGGATGTGCCGCAGGGGCGAGCGCAGGTCGTGGGAAACGGAATAGGAGAAGGACTCCAGCCCCTTGTTGGCCGCCTCCAGCTGCTCCGTGCGGTCGCTCAGCGACCGGTTCAGGCGGCGCACCTCCGCCTCGACGGCGCGCCGCTCCAGGTCGATGCGGTGCAGGCGGCGGCCGGCGAGGCAGACCGCGGCGGTGGCTACTAGGATGTTCGCCAGCGTGAGCTGGGCCGTGCCGGTGGCCAGGTCCGCCCGGCCTTCGCCGCTCCCGATCCACAGGCGGGCCCAGGCGGCCGCGGTGGGGGCGAGGATCACCACCGGGAGCAGGCGCCGCAACAGGTAACCGCCGCTGGTGGCGCTGAAGAGCAGGGACACCGGGCCTTCCGCGGGCCGGAGGCACAGCAGGCCGACGGCGCCCAGCAGGAAGGCGGTCAGGGTGGGCAGGGACATCGGGATATGGGTCGTGATCTGGTAGAGCGTGGCGAACCGGCAAAGGTAGCCGAGCAGGCCGAAGTAGGCGAAGGCGCAGAGCACCATGGCCGGGAGCTGGAACGCTTCGCGGGCCCGTTTCCGGAGGAGGGCCGCCGCGATCAGGCCGGCGCCAAGCAGGACGAATCCGAACGCGGTGTTGGGAGCCATGCGGTTGGGCGCGAAGGGCACGGTCAGGAGCTTTTCGCGGAACAACGCCTGGTCCACCGTGAAGCGCCAGTCGGTGAAATAACCCGCGAGGCGCAGGCAGCCCACGGCGAGGACCGCCGCCGAAAGGGCCGCGGCCGCCCGTGCCGCAGCCGGGGAGTCCGGGTGGCGGTACAGGAGCAGCAGGCCCGCGCCCGCGAGCAGGAAGCAGATGGCCGTCAGGGGGTTGATGGGCACCATGCCCGGATGGAAGCTGGTCAGGAGGCGGCTGTCCGCCGCCCAGCCCGCGAGTCCGCACAGCGCGATGGCGACGATGCCGGCGGAGGCCGCCCATCCGGCGGCGCGGCCGTTCCGGACGAGCGAGGCATCCGGATCCCGGACGCGGGATGCCCCGCCCCCGGCCGGTTCATGGGTAACAGATGGGTTTACCGTCATTCCGCCGGTCCGTTCCTACCGTTCCAATTCTAGCAATGTTCCCGGGTGCGGGGACGCCGCGCACAATCTGTGCGTACGGGAGCACCGCGTAACAGGGAAAAACCGGGCTTTCCGCCGATTTCGCCGGTCACCCCGGGTCCGGGCAGCGGCCGGGCAAAACCGATGTTGATCCGGGCCCCCACCCATGGTTAGGATCTTGCCGTAGACGACTGCATGTGAGTCCCGCCCCGGGGGTCGGTGCGTGAATGGAGCACTATGGCCGAACAAAGCGACGGGTCCAAGCCCGTTTCCATCCTCCACCTGGAAGACAACCCCGCCGAGGCTGAGTTCTTCTCCCACGTGATCCGCAGCGGCGGGGTGGACTGCCGCATCACGGTGGCCTCCGACCGGGAGGCCTTCCTCCGCGGCCTTTCCGACACCGGCCATGACCTCATCCTCAGCGACAACGCCCTTCCCACCTTCAGCGGCAGGGAAGCCATGGAACTGGCCAAGCTCCGCCGGCCCGACCTGCCCTTCATCTTCCTGTCGGGGTCCATCGGCGAGGACGCCGCCATCGAGGCCCTGCGCGACGGGGCCACCGACTACATCCTCAAGGACCGCGCTTCGCGCCTGTCGGCCGCCATCCACCGGGCCCTGCGCGAGAAGGAGGAACGGGCCACCCGGAAGCGGGCCGAGGAGGCCCTGCGGCTCAGCGAGGAGCGCTACGCCCTGGCGGCCCGGGGGGCCAACGACGGCCTCTGGGACTGGGATCTCCGCGCCGGGACCGTCCATTACTCCTCGCGCTGGAAGTCCATGCTGGGGCACGCGGAGGGGGAGATCGGGGACGGGCCGGAGGAATGGCTGGGCCGCATCCACCCCGAGGAGGCGGAGATCGTGCGACGGCAGGTCGGGCTGCACGTCCGGGGATCCACGCCCAAGCTGGAATGCGAATTCCGCATCCGCGTCCGGGACGGAGAATACCTCTGGGTGCTCTGCCGTGGCGTGGCCCTCCGGGACGCCGATGGCGCGGCCTACCGCATGGCGGGCTCCCTGGGCGACATCTCCGAGCGCAAGCGCGCGGAGGCGCAACTGCTCTATGACGCCTTCCACGACTCCCTGACGGGGCTCAGCAACCGCAACCTCTTCCTCAACAGCCTGGAGCGCCTGCTGCCGGACGGCAAGCGGCGCGCCGGAGCCGGCTTCTGCGTCATCCTGCTGGGCCTCGATCGGTTCGGCGCCGTCAACGACGGGCTGGGCCGCGAGGCCGGGGACGGCGTCCTCAAGGAGGCCGCCGGCCGGCTCGCCGACCCGATCCCGCCGGGAGCCCTCCTGGCGCGCCTGGGCGGGGACGAGGTAGCGGTGCTGATGGAGGATGCGAA
>CBILQL010000560.1:0-3867 GCA_966238865.1 uncultured bacterium | reverse complement strand
ACGACGATTCGACGCGAGGAAACAATGGATTCATTCCCGAGCGAATCACGCTCCTGGACATGGAAAGTATGTATGCCTTCCTTCTGGAGCGGAAACTGATTGGAGGTCACGGAAGCATAGGCCGAGAACGCCCCATTGTCCAGCTTGAATCGGAAAAAACCCGATCCGCCGTTTCCCCCGGAGGACCATTTGAGGAGGGGCCGCAGGCTGGCCACGGGTGAGAGAGGGCTCGAGTCGATGACAGGGGCGCCGGGTGGCGTGGCATCGACGAAGATTGTGAACGAGCCGGCGGCGGACCAATTGCCGGCCGCATCGCGTTCCTGCACGAACAGGGTATGCCGGCTTTCAGCAAGGTCCCGACCGGGGACGAAAACACTGTCCCGGACCATTGTGGTTCCCGTGGCCATGTTGCCGTTGTCAAGGCGATACCGGAAGGTGCCGTCCCCGCTCCCGCCCGTCTCCCATGTCCAAGCGGGCCGCCGGGTGACTGATGTGGCCGGCCCCCTGACCACCGGTTGGCCGGGAGGGATTGTGTCGTAGTATACGGTGATGGACGCCGACACGGAATCGCCGGCGCTGTTCCAAGCCGTGCGCGTGAGGATGTTCGGGCCTGACTTCAGGGAATCCAGGGACGTCTTCTGGGTGCCATCCACCGTCCAGGAGACCGGGAGGGGGTTTTGATTGGTATAGGCACCGTCCTTCGGATTCTGGAAATGGACGGCGGGGCCGTTTACGACGGTGATTTTCCGAGTCGAGAGGGTATCGTTACCCTCGCTGTCGAAGGCCTGGAAGCGTGCCGAGAATATGCCGGGAGCTGCGAATTGGCGTGATGTATCCTTGAACACCTCTCCCGAATCGTCCCAGCTTCCGTCGCCGTCCATGTCCCAGCGCACCTTCAGGATGCTGCCATAGTCCTGGGCCACCCGGGGACGGAATACGACGTTGGCCCCGGCGGACACCGTGGTGTCCACGCCGGGATCCAGGCGGGGGACATCCCGTTTCACGAGGATCAGGCAGCTGTCGTCTTTGGTGGTGTCTGCGATGCTGCGAGCCCTAACATAGGTCCGCCCCGGCGCGATCGGGAGGACATTGCCGAAGCTGTCGACCAAGGCGACCGAAGGCGCCGACGACAGCCATGTCAATCTGGCGGCGAGTATGCTGGGATGAATGGCCGCGGTGAGCCGTCCGCTTTCCCCGCCTGTGAAAAGCCGCAGGGTGTCTTCGGATACTGTCACGCTATCGACGGGAATCGGCGGCTTGGGGAGGATCACCAGTCGCATGGTGTCGGACTTCCCCGTGTCCTCCACAGAAGTCGCGATCAGCCAGGTTTCCCCCTCTTTCAACCCCAGAACCCGCCCGTCCTGGATGGCTGCCCGGGTGGGGTCCGCCAAGGAGAAGCGCAATCTGGCATCGGCTCCGTTCGGAAGGACCGTGACCAGGAGTGTCTCGGCAACGCCTTCGGCAAACAGCTCCAGGACGCCCCGATCGAAGGCCACGCTCTCCACTCCGGGTTTCCAGGGTGTGCGGGGGACGAAGACTATGGTTGAATCCACTACGCCGCTGGTGCCGCTGTAGACCTTGTCGACCTTGTACACGACCACGCCATTCTTGACCGCTTCGATGCCCACCACGGCCTTCCCGCCTCGATAATGCGGTGCGGCCAGATCGATGAAGTCCGAACCAAGGACGGATCCCTGGTACAGGGTGTCGATGACAATTCCCCCAGTATCAGCGAGGATGATCCAAACCGAGTCACTGCCTTGGAGGGAATCTGCCAGAGTGGGAAAGGTGAAGACCTCCACGGTGGTACCCTCTCGGGTCAGGTGGCAGGACAGGAGCAAGGCCGCCGCCAGGAATCCCAGCGGGGGAGAACTGAACCAGGCGCGGAAGGACGGGATCATTTCACGACGTTCCTATTGCGGGCAGGAGACTCCTCCTGGTGGCTCAGATGGATGTAGAGAAAGGCTCCGCCAGTCCCAATCGTGGCCAGGGCGCCGAGGGTCCAGCCGATCCAAGCCTTGCTGTTGCGGACTTTTCCGGGCTCCTGGGCCAGGAGTCCGCTTCCATTTCCTTGGTGTTCGGGGTTTATCCGCTTGGACCGCTCGAGATCGAATTCATCCTTGATGTTCTTGAAAATCATGTAAATCATGTCCGATGCATACATGTCCAGGATGCGAGCGGTAGGCTCGACCTGCAGCAATTGCAGAAGGTGCCGCTTGCCCATTTCCCGCGTCTCATACTTGGCGGTGTACATCACACCAAGATGTTTGAATATGAAAACACTGTCTTCATGGGAGAATGGTCCGCCGTATCTCCGGGCCGTTTCGATCCGGTCTATGGCGTCGTCGAAATCGCCCTCCAAGTAGGATTTATGAATAGCGGAAGTGTCCAGCAGATTTCCCCGGGGTGTTTCCGGTCCGGCCAGGGCTGTCAGGCTGGCGGCATGCAAAAAAGCACATAATACCAGAAAGACATGAAAAAGCATTTCCCATCTACCCTTTCCGGGGTGCTCTGAAGGACCAGACGACAGGTTAAAAGTTAGTCAATGGGCTGATGGTGATTCGGTGATCCCGCTCATCCTCCGAGAGGCTGGTTTCCAATGAAAGCCCCTTAAAGCTCGTGAAATTCGCGATGCTTGAAGCCAAAAACGGCAAACTGCATCATTTTTATTGTGCCGGGGCCGCCGGGGCCGCCGGGACCATGACGGGTATGTTTTTGAAACTAATTTTGCGGTAAGGTGAGATATTCAGGGTGATTAGGGAGGTAGTCTCGATGGAACCAATGAAAATCGTCGTGGGGGCCGCTGTTGCCGCTCTGCTGGGGATGGACATGGCGCAGGGGCAGACCTATACCAACGCCTTTCCCGGAACAACTTTCAAGCGGCCGGTCTGGTTCGGAGAAGTTCCCGGAATGCCGGAAACATATCTGGTTCTCGAACAATGGATCAAAGACCAAGGGCCGATCGACACCGGTAGGATCAACATTGTACGCAGACAGGGTGATGCCTGGTCCAAGGAAACGCTCTGGAGCGTTCCTGTGAACTATTCCGACGAGATGGGCCTCCTGGGTTTCGCATTCCACCCCGACTTCGCAACCAATCGGAAGTACTATGTCAATTACAATCCACCCGCGGCTTCCGGTGCCATGGCTACGGTCATCGAGGAGCGGACGATGGAAGCTTCCGCTTTGAAGGATGCCGGCACGCGCAAGGAAATCCTGCGGTTTTCCCAGCCCTATGTCAATCATAATGGGGGGACGCTCGGTTTCGGCCCAGTCGACAAATACCTCTACATCGGCAACGGGGACGGCGGTTCTTCAAACGATCCTCAAGGTCGTGCCCAGAACCTTGATTCCCTGTTGGGTAAGATGCTGCGAATCGACGTGAACATTCCGGCTGGAGGTAAGAGTTACGGCATCCCGGCCGACAACCCCTTCGCCACGGGAGGCGGCAGGCCTGAGATCTTTGCCTGGGGCTTACGCAATCCCTGGAAGTGGAGCTTCGATCCTGTGACTGGCAAGCTGTGGGTCGGGGATGTGGGCCAAAGTGCGCAGGAAGAGGTCGATATCGTCGTCCTGGGCGGGAACTACGGCTGGAAGAATGCCGAAGGATACCTCAGAAACGGGCCGGGGATTCGGCCTCCCGTGTTCGCATACGAGAGAAACTCCAACGGGGGCACATGTATCACCGGCGGGTATGTTTTCCGCGGCTCCCAAAATTCGAAGTATTATGGCAAGTATATCGTCGCCGATTTCAATTCGAAGAACGTGTGGGCTCTGACCTATAACGGCGATACTGCCAGGGCCACGGCAGAGGTCTTGGCCGACCTTCCGAGCACCCCCTCGTCCTTCGGAACGGATTCAAAAGGG
>CBILQL010000559.1:0-3874 GCA_966238865.1 uncultured bacterium | reverse complement strand
CGGCGTTTGCATGGGATGGGCTCCTATGATCCGGTGCCGACCAAAGTCCCGCATCTCCAGTTTGAAAAAACTCAACACCTAGAATCGACTCCAAGTTGCGCTCGAAGCCCCCCCCTTCCGGAGCGCCTGAAGATTCCCAAACATCTGCTGAAACATGGAAATGCTTCCTGCCCGGGTTTACAATAATCTGACCATCCGAAGGAGCCTGAAAGTTGCCTTCTCTCGGTCCGCAAATCCGGGTTCGCCGTTCGCCAGCATCCCTGCTTCCGGCCCTGTTCCCGGCCTTGTTCCTGGGGTGGGTGATCGCGGCCGCGCCCGCGGCGGCCCAGCAATACGCGGCCTGGTCCTACAGCGGACGCATCCAGTTCAACACCACCTCCACCGGGGCGAACGTCTCCGGGGCGGTGACCGACTTTCCCCTGCTGGTTCGGCTGGACGCCAACAATTTCATCTTCTCCCAGGCCCATATCTCCGGCAACGATCTCCGCTTCGAGGATCCGGATGGCACGGCCCTGTCCTACCACATCGAGCGCTGGGACGCCACGAACAAGCTGGGCGAGGTCTGGGTCAAGGTGCCCCAGGTGGACGGCAACAGCAATCTCGACTACATCACCATGTATTGGGGGAACCCCGCCGCGAGCGCTGCCTCCAGCGGTTCGGGGGTGTTCAGCGGCTACGTGGCGGCCTGGCACATGAACGAGAGCCCGGGGGGAAGCGCTCCCCAGTTCACCGACGCCAGCGGCAACAACAACCACGGGACGGCCCAGGGCGGCGCCACCGGGGACAGCCTGACAGCCGTGGCCGGCAAGGGCTACAAGCTGAACGGAAGCAGCAAGTACGTCACATCGGCGTCCTCCTTCACCAACCCTGGCACGGTGACCATCAGCTGCTGGTTCAAGACGACGACCACCTCGGGCGGCAAGCTGGCGGGGTTCGAAAACCTGCAGACGGGCAGCGGCGCGACCTATGATCGCATGCTGTGGATGGGGAACGACGGCAAGCTCAGCTTCGGGGTCCACAACGGCTCCCCCCAGGTCGTCAGTTCGTCCTCCGCCTACAACGACGGGCAATGGCACCACGTGGTCGGACGGCTTTCCGGATCCGGCATCTTCCTCTACGTCGACGGCTCGCTGGCCAATTCGAACACCGGCGTGACCTCCGGCCAGAACCATACCGCCTACTGGCGGGCCGGTTACGGCAACATGACGTCCTGGACCCCGCTGCCGTCGAGCAACTACTTCAATGGGACCCTGGACGAAGTGCGCGTCGCCCACGCGGAGCACAGCGCCGACTTCCTCAAGCTCAGCTACGAGACCCAGAAGCCCGGGACCGCGGTCATCGCCTATGCCAACACGGCCCTGTCCACCTGGGCTTACAACACCAAAGTGTACGTGAACACCGCCGCCTCCGGGGCCAACACGACCTCGGACGTGACCAATTTCCCGCTGCTGGTGAGGCTCTCGACAGCCAACTTCAATTTCTCCCAGGCCAACAGCGACGGCAGCGATCTTCGCTTCGCCGACACGGCCGGTAACCTGCTGGCTTACGAGATCGATCGCTTCGACGCCGGCTCCAAGGCGGCGGAAATCTGGGTGCTGATGCCGACCGTGAAGGGCAACAACAACTCGCAATGGTTCCGCATGTATTGGGGCAAGGGGACGGCAACCTCCCTGTCGTCCGGAGGATCGGTCTTCCGGAGGGAGAACGGCTTCCTGGGCGTCTGGCATCTGGGCGAGGACGGCAACACCACCGCCGGGGGCTATGCCGATGCGTCGAGCCGCGGGGCCCACGCCACCGGCACCGCGATAGACATCACCGACGACGTCGATGCGGTGATCGGCAAGGGGCAGAACCTGGACGGTAGCGCCGAGTACCTCTCCGTGGCCTCGGGAGGGACCAGCGAGGTGGTCCTGGCGAACAAGAGCTTCACCATCGCGGGCTGGATGAAACGCTCCAGCACCGGGACCAACGACTACTTCATCGCCCTGGGGTCGGGGTCGGGCTCCCTGGACGCCAACCTCCATTTCGGCTTCCGGAGCACCAACATCACCACCTTCGCCTTCTATTCCGACGATAACGACGGCACCTCGAACAGCAGCACCCAATGGCAGTACATCGTGGGCACCTACAACGTCTCCACGAACTCGCAGAAGCTGTACGTCAACGGCGTGCTCGACGCGTCGCGGACGGCGTCCGGGGATTTCTCCGGGTCCGGCGCCTTCTACGTCGGCCGCAACAGCTACGGCGCCGATTTCGCCGGCGGCATTGTGGACGAAATCAGCGTCGCGGACGTGGAGCAGGGCGAGGACTGGGTCAAGCTGGCCTACGAGACCCAGAAGATCGGCTCCGCCGTGGTCTCGCTCGGGGCCAGGCCCGGCGACCATTCGCTGTCCCTGCGGCTCAACTTCAACACCACCGCAGCCACCGGGGTCGGCGTCAGCGGGAACGTGGCAAATATCCCGATCCTCGTCCGGCTCACCTCCTCCAATTTCACCTTCTCGGCGGCTCGCGACGACGCGGCGGACCTCAAGTTCGTGGACAAGGACGGGAGCAGCCTCTACCACGACGTGGCGGAATGGGACAAGGCCAACAAGACCGGCAAGGTGTGGGTCAAGGTGCCCCAGGTGGACGGCAATTCCACCACCGATTTCATCACCCTCTATTACGGCTGCGCCTCCTGCTCGGGCAATCCCTATGCCGTCTCCGACTCGGTCTGGTCCAACCATGCCGGCGTGTTCCACCTGGCGGCGCCGGAAACCCAGGCCCGCGACGCCGGGAAGAACGGCTACCATGGGACCTACCAGCGCAACCAGCCCTTCATGACCGGCATCACCGCCTCCCTGGCGCCGCTCTTCGACGGGACCAACGACTACATCCAGACCGCCGTGCCCACCACGGCGGGCACGCGCACCTTCTCCGCCTGGATCTATCCCCGCAGCTCGGACAACACCACCAATATCGAGAGCGTCATCGACGGGGAGGTGTCGGGGCAGTCCGGCACGGCATTGGGGCTCGACAACGGCGTATTCAAATTGATGCTCGACAATACGACCGTGACCACGGGCAAGGCCGTCACCCTGAATGCCTGGCAGCATGTGGCGCTCAAATTCAATGCGAGCAACTATGTCCTCTACCACAACGGCGTCTCGGCGGCGGCCAATTCCTATACCCAGGGCAGCATCTCCAGCACCACCCTGCGGCTCGGGCGCTCGATGGTCAATGCCGAATACTTCGACGGCGCCATCCAGGAAGTGCAGATCCTGGACAGCTACGCCTCCGACGACTACGTCAAGCTGTCCTACGAGAGCCAGAAGGAGGGCAGCCTCCTCTTCTCCAGCGCCGGCATCACCACGGCCTCCTTCACCTCCAGCAAGGTATTCAAGTTCAACACCACCGCCTCGGGCGCCGACATCTCCGGGGACGTGTACAACTACCCCCTGCTGCTGCGCATCACCGGGACCACCATCCTGGACGCTGTCCAGAGCGGCGCCCCGGACATCCGTTTCCTCGACGCCGACGGGGTCACCTGGCTCGACTATTCCATCGAGAGATGGGACAACGGCACCAAGGACTCTGCGGAAGTGTGGGTCAAGGTGCCGAAGATCGACGGCAACAGCGCCTCCGACTTCATCACCATGTACTACAACGACGTGACCAACGGGTCGGTCCCGGACGGGCAATGCGCCACCTGCGTCTTCGACGGCAGCAATTTCAAGGCGGTGTACCACCTGAACGAGAACGCCGCCAACGCCACGGTCAACGACGTGCGGGGCGCCTACAACGGCACCTTCAAGCAGAGCGCGTCGAGCCGGAACACAAGCAACCAGTTCACCAGCGGCGTCGTGGGCACCGGGGGCCTCAACTTCAACGGCAC
>CBILQL010000558.1:0-3879 GCA_966238865.1 uncultured bacterium | reverse complement strand
TGTGGCTGGACTGCTTTGGGCCCTGTTCGGGCTTGGAGGAATGCTCGCCATGCCCCGGCGCCTCCGCCGGGGTGGCGTGTTGTCCATGCCCACCATGGTCTTCTTCGGGGACCTCCGGCTCCTGCCCTCCTAAGGGCCAGAGTTCGAGGACCACGTCCGGATCCAACAAGAGGGAAGCATTTTCAGCAACCGCCGCCCCGGGCGGCACGCCTTCCAGGACCTCGACCCAACGGGTACCGGCCCGGCCGATGCGGATTTCCCGGGCCAGGAAAGCCCCCGTATCCCGCGTGGAACGGACCCAGGCCATGTGGCGTTCCCCGAGGTCGTGGACCGCGGAGCGCGGAAGGACCCAGGTGCTCTCGGCTTCGGGTACGAGATGTCCCTTCCCGAGCGCGCCGAGCTTGAAGCGCATGTCCGGATTCCGAAGATAGGCGCGAGCCCGCACATTGCCCCCGGTATCCGCAACCCTGGACTCCAGGAAGTCCAGGCTGGCCATGCCGGCGTATCCCAGCGCCCCCAGGTCGAGATGCACGCTATCCCCTTCCCGGAACAAGGTGGCGGCCCGGACCGGCAGGGACAGGACGGCGGAAACCGTAGCCAGGTCATTGATCTGGGCCAGCACCGTGCCGCGGGTGACATAGGCTCCTGCCCGCAGGGCCGAGCCCGGGTTTCCCGCGGTAGCGGTTCCGTCTCCTTGATCGCCGCCACCATCTGCCCCGCCCATACCGCCACCCGACATGCCCCTGCCCATGGATCCGCTCATGCCCTCTGCGGCGGGCATGGCGTTCCCGTCCATGGCGCCATTCGCGGGCATGGGAGCCGCGAGGACGTATCCGGCCTTGGGACTCAGGATAGGAATGCGTTCCAAGGGTTTCCGCGAGGCCCGGAGGGAACGCCGGAGGGCTGCTGAAAACCCCATCCGATCCAACCGTTCCTCAGCCTGCCGGATCAGTCCCGCATCCTTGTCCGGATCCAGGAGCAGGAATTCCCGCTGGGCCGTCACCAGTTCCGGGGAGTACAGCAGGGCCAAACGTTCTCCGGCCTTCACGGATTGATCCGGCGTCCGCACGAAGATCTCTTCCAGGCGACCCGCGGCGGGGGCCACCACCTGGATGTTGCGGCGCTCGTCCACTTCGATGCGGACAGACACCTCCAGGGTTTCCGCCAGGGTACGCCGGACCGGAAAGACCACCCCTTGGCTGGACAAGGCCGTGGTCGCCGGTGACCCGAGCACGACCGAATCCCTGCCGCCAAGTCCCGTGGTGGAAGGCCCTTGCTCTTTCTTCCCGCACCCCATCAGAAGGGCCATGGAGAGCGCTCCGGCAAGGATTCCCGGAAGGCTTCTGCTATCGCCCGGATTCACGTTCATACTCCGCCTCAAGGATTAGGGCCTTCTCCTGGTGTTCCAAGGCTTCCATCCTGGCCATCACCCAGCGATCCCAGGTATCCAGGACCCGGAAGAGGTCGCCGACTCCTTCCTGGTAGGCGGCCATGGCGGCGTCCAGGCTTTTCCGGTAGGCCGGCGTCACCTCCTCCTGGAAGCGGGTGTACTGGGCGGACTCGGACAGGAGCATCAGACGCATCTCCGCGGCCATACGCTGGGCCATCAAACGCCGGGCTTCCCGGTCCGAGCGCATGGACAGGATTTCCTTCTGCATGGATGCCACATCGGCTCGCACCATGCTTCCGGACCAGGGAGCCAGCGGCAGGGTCATCATGGCCATTGCCGAAAAGCGGCGCCCCATGTCCAGCATCTCCATGTGGTCGAATTGGATCCCGAAATCCGGCCGCCCCTGGCGGCGCATGGATTCCAGGTTAAGCTCCATGGACTTGATTTCCCGGTCCACCCGGGCGATGTCGCCCCTCCGATCGATATCGGGGGTTTCCGCCTCCTGGGAATACCCCTGGAGGCTCACCGCGGTATCCACCGCGAAGGCTGCCTGCTCCGGCGCGGCCATAAGGTAGGCCAGGGCCGAGGCAGCCTGACGCCGCATGGCCTCCTCCCCGGTCCCCATGGTCTTGAGTTCCTGCAGCCGGGCACGCGCCTCGAACACCGTCGCCATATCGGCCCGGCGCAGCTTGAAGCGGACTTCCGCCACCTCCAGCATGAAGGCCATCACCGATTCCGCCTCCCGCAGCACGGCCAGCTTCCGGGTCGTGGTAGCCATGCGGAAATATTGGGACTTGGCGTCCGCAAGCAGTCGGGCGCGCATCCACCGACCCTCGGCCCTATCCCCTTCAGCCAGGGACTCCAGGTACCGCCGGCGCGCCCCCCGTTTTCCGGGACCGGGAATCATCTGCCGGGCCGAAAGCATCAGGGCGGGATCACCCGGAGTCATGTCGGAGGCGCTTCCATAGGGAAGCTCGCTTCCCCCCACCCCGAGCTCCGGCGCCATCCAGGCGTTCGCTCCCTTGGCCGCCTCGATGCGGCTCTGGGCACGGAGTTCCCACATCTACAACTCCGGATTCCGGGCCACTACCTGGGACAAGACGGAGTCCAGGGTAAGGATAGGAAGGCTGACCCGAACTGCCGCCGGGCGGCTGCGGGGTGGACCGGACGGTCCCGACCAGCCGCACGCGTCTCCCGGGCCGGCGCAGGGGCGCCCAAACCCCGAGGCACAGCCGCGTAAAGGAGGCTGGCTACACCGAGAGATCGCAGGCCCAAACCAGGATTCATTGCCATACCCTCATTCCTTCACGTCCAAGACGACCGGTCTCCCCAAGGTTTTCAGCTCCCTCTGCTTGACCAAGGCATACAGGACCGGAAGCACCAGGAAGGCGAACAATATGGCGGTCACCAGCCCGAACTCGAACGGCAGGATGACAGGTTTCATCACGTCGCTCCCGGGTCCGGTGGCAAAAAGCACAGGCAGGATCCCGAAAAGGTTGGCCAGCACGGTCATCAGGATGGGGCGCAGGCCCAGGGAGGCGCCCGTCTGCATGGCGGCGTCCAGGCCGGCAGCATCCAGGCGCAGGCCATCCCTTTCGACGGCCGTGATCCGGGCGGCGACGGCATTATTCAGGTAGACGACCATCAGGACCCCCGTCTGGACGGCGATGCCGAAGAGGGCGATGAATCCCACGGCGACGGCCACGGAGAAATTGGCGCCGAAGAGGAACATGGAGTAGGCGCCCCCGACCAGGGAAACCGGCAGGCTGGCCACCACCACCGCCACCTCCTTCCAGGACCGCAACGAGAAGAAAATGATGAGCACGATGATGCCGAGCACGATCGGGAGGATGATTTTCAGGCGCGCCTCCGCCCGCAACTGGTTCTCGTATTGGCCGCTCCAGGTGACGAAATAGCCGTTCGGGAATTCCTTCGCTAGGGCCTCCACCCGTTCCCGGGCCTCGGCGGCCACGCCGCCCATGTCCCGGCCCCGGGCATTGAAGAGCACGGTGCCCCGCAGCATGGCGTTCTCCGAATTGATCATGGCCGGACCTTCCGCCAGGGAAACCTCGGCCACCTGACCGAGGGGGATGGGGCCTGCGGAGGTGCTGATGGGAATCCTGCGGATCACGTCGAGCCCGGTGCGGAAATCCTCCGCCAAGCGGATCGAGATATCGAATCGGCGGCGGCCTTCGACCGTCTGGGTCAGGGGCATGCCACCAATCGCCGCCTCCACCACCATGTTGACATCGGCCACGCTCAGGCCATACCGACCCAGTTCCTCCCGCTTCACGCGGATGTCCAGGAACCGCCCTCCGGTGATTTCCTCCGTATACAGGTCCACCAGGCCGGGAACCGTGCGGACCGCCTCCTCGATGCGCTTGGAAATGGCGTAGATGGTATCGATCTCGGGCCCGAAGACCTTGACACCCACATCGGTGCGGATGCCGGTGGAAAGCATGTTGATGCGGTTGATGATGGGCTGGGTC
>CBILQL010000557.1:0-3883 GCA_966238865.1 uncultured bacterium | reverse complement strand
CCATCTGGACGAGGTGGATGTCCATGCTCAAAGTGTAGCTTTTGCGCGGCGCCGCGGGTATCGGTCCGCGCCCTGGATAATTTCCCGGCACCGTGATAATCATGCGTCGGCGCCCGTCCGGGTGCGCAGGGTCCGGGGGAATAGGGGCCCGTCCATGAGGAATTCTCCCGATTCCGGCGGAATTCCATCGACCTGGAGCCCTGCAGGGAATTATTTCCATTATGGCCGCGACGGGAAGGGCGGAGCCCGCCCTTCCCGTCGCGGCTACATGGGGATCGGTCGGGATGTCTATCCGCTACATGGCGGCCCTGGCGGCTTTGGCCGCAGCGTATGTCCTCGCCGACAGCCTGGGCCTGACCCTGGCCACGGATCTACCCGTTGTCACCCCCATCTGGCCCCCCACCGGCCTGGCCATCGCGGCCCTGGCCCTGTTCGGGCGCCGCCTGTGGCCGGCGGTGTGGGCGGGGGCCCTCGTCACCGGCTTCCTGGCGACCGGCGAGCTCCTGCCCAGCCTGGGCATCGCGACCGGGAACGCCGCGGAGGCGCTGCTGGGCGCCCAGTTCCTCCGCCGGCTCGGCGGCCGGCGGGCCTTCGGCAGCCCGCGGCCCTTCCTGGCCTTCCTCGCGACCGCGGGGCTGCTGGCCCCGCTGGTCAGCGCCTCCGTCGCGATGGCCAGCCTGTACGTCGGCGGGCTGCTGCCCCTGCAGAGGCTGCCGCTGATCGGCATCACGTGGTGGTTCGGCGACGCCCTGAGCGCCTGGGTGCTGGTCCCGTTCCTGGTCCAGGCCCATGGCGCCTTGCATTCCCGCCCGCGCGCGCCCGGGCCCGCGCGCCTGCTGGAGGCCGCGGCCCTGGCGGCCTACCTGATCACGGCCTGCCTCCTCACGTTCGCGGGCGTGCTGCCGGAGCCTTTCAACCGGCTGCCGCTCTCCTTCATGACCCTGCCGCCCCTGCTCTGGGCGGCCCTCCGCTTCCGGAAGCTCGGCATCTCCACGGCCCTGGTGGCCCTGGCCGCGCTCACGCTCTGGGGCACGGCGCAGGGATTCGGCCAGTTCTCCGGGCTGTCCCCGGAGTGGAGCTTCCTCCTGCTGCAGACGTTCCTGGGCAACGCCGTCGTGGCCTTCCAGATCCTGGCCCAGCTGGTCTGGGCCCGGGACCGCGCGGTCGAGGACATGCGGGAGTCCAAGCGCACCCTGGACGGCATCGTGCGCTCGATACCGGGCATCATCTGGGAATCGCGCGGGGTGCCGGGCGAGCCGGGCTTCCGCTTCAACTTCGTGAACGCCTACGCGGAGACCCTGCTCGGCTACGCCCCGTCGGAATGGCTCGCCGATCCGGGGCTGTGGCTGTCCATGGTGCATCCCGACGACCGCGGAAGGCTGGTGGCGGAAGCGGTGCAGACCTTCCGCGGCGAACGGAGGATTCCCACCGAGGTGCGCCTGGTGGCCAAGGACGGCAGCCTGGTGGACGTGGAGATACGGGCCGTGCGTCTCCGCGACGGCGCCGGGCGGCCCGTGGGCCTGCGCGGGTTCGCCATGGACATCAGCGACCGCCACCGCGCCGAGGAAAGGCTGCGCAAGGTCGAGGAGCAGCTGCGGCAATCCCAGAAGATGGAAGCCGTGGGACGGCTGGCCGGGGGCGTGGCCCACGACTTCAACAATCTGCTCACGGCCGTGAACGGCTACAGCGAGCTGCTGCTCGGCTCCCTGGAGAAGGGGGGCCGGCAATGGGACCATGCCCGGGAGATCCGCATCGCCGGGGAGCGGGCCGCCGCCCTGGTCCGCAAGCTCCTCTCCTTCAGCCGCAAGGAGATGGTCCAGCCCCGCATCCTCGATCTCAACGCCCTGGCGCGCGGCCTCGAGGACTCGCTGCGCGGCCTCCTCGGGGACGCGGGCCGCCTCGTCTACTCGCTGGACCCGGCGCTGCCCCCGGTGAAGGCCGACCCGGACCAGGTGACCCGGGTGATACTCGACCTGGCCAGCAACGCGCGGGAGGCGATGGGCCGCGATTGCGTCCTCACGGTGGCCACCGACGCGGTGCGCGTCGGCGGGGACCTGACGGGCTTCCACCTGCGGCCCCCGCCCGGAGCCTATGCCCGCCTCCGCATCGCGGACACTGGACGCGGCATGGGGCGCGAGACCCTGGAGCACCTCTTCGAGCCCTTCTTCACCACCAAGGACAAGTCCAAGGGCACGGGCCTGGGGCTGCCCGCCGTCTACGGCATCCTGGAAAGCCTGGGCGGCGGGATCCGGGTGGAAAGCGTCCCCGGCCGGGGCTCGACCTTCCTCCTGTACTTCCCGGCCCTGGCCTCGGAAGCCGGCCCCGCCTTCCACCAGGTGGACGTCCCGGCGCAGGAGGAGGAGGCCGGCAGGGACGGGCGGCGCTGAGGGACGGAACGGACGGGCCTCTGAGGCGCGGGGACGCGGCTCAGAGGCCGAGACGCGCGGCCAGCTCCGGGTAGCCTTCCACGACGAGATCGGCCGGCGTGCCCAGCAGCTCGGCGCGGCTGTAGGAGGTGGTGATCGCCGCCACCGCGCAGCCCGCCGCCTTCCCGGACAGGATGCCGTTCCTGGAGTCCTCGATCACGAGGCAGTCCGACGGCGGCAGGCCCAGCCGCTCCGCGGCCTTGAGATAGGGCTCCGGATGCGGCTTGGCATGGGTGATATGCGAGGCGTTCACCACCGCGTCGAAGAAGGGATGCAGCCCGAAGCGGTCGAAGGCGAAGGCCTGGTTCCGCGGCGTGGCCGAGGTGGCCACGGCCATTTTCGCGAAGCGGAGCCTTGCCTCGCGCAGGAAGTCGAGGACGCCGGCCACCGGCGGGATCTCCGACTCGCGCGCCTCGAAGAGGGCGTGCTTGCGGCGCAGGACCTCCTCGCATTGCCCCGCGTCGAGGCCCAGCTCCGGGCCCACGATGCGGGCGAAGTCCTCGTCCGTGCGGCCCCGGAAGTCCAGGTAATACGGCTCCGGGATCTCCAGGCCGAAGCTGCGGAAGGCGTCCCGCTTGGCCTCCTTGTGCAGGGGCTCGGAGTCGGCCAGCACCCCGTCCAGGTCGAAGATCAAGGCGCGCCAGGCCGTCGCGGCGGGATGGGTCATGCCACGGACTCGGCGCTGTAGCGGGCGATGAGCCCGGTGCGGATGGCGCGGCGGTAGGTGCTCCGGAAGAACCAGAGCGCCAGGCCGAGGTATCCCAGGGTCAGCAGGCCGCCCAGCCCCAAGGTCCCCCAGGCCGTCGCGCCCGCGGCCAGGTTCTGCCGCATGCCCTCGAACACGTAGGCCGGCGGCATGGCGTAGGACACCGCCTGCATCCAGCCCGGCAGGCTGTCGAGGGGATAGAAGACCCCGGCGAAGGGGGAGACGGCGGCGGGGATCATCCAGATGAACCACTCCGAGGCCGGACCCAGGCGCAGCACCAGCGCCGCGCCGAAGGTCCCCAGGGCGATGCCGGAGAGGAAGAGGATGAGCAGGAAGGGCAGGGCCAGGATGCCGTGGGCGAAGAAGGACAGCCCGAACACGGTGGTGGCCAGGATCAGCATGACGACGAGTCCCACCGCGCTGGTGGCCACGCTGGAGAGCATCAGGCCTCCCACGTATTCCCCCACCGAGAGCGGCGTGGCGAAGAAGTTGAGGAAGTTGCGCGACCACACGTCCTCGAGGAAGGCCACCGTCACCCCCTGGGCAACCCGCGTGAGGAAGTCCCAGAGGAGCACCGCGCCGAGCAGGCGCGGCACGAAGTCCATCCCCGCCACGGTCACCGTGTTGAGGTAGCGGGACAGGAACCCCCAGAGCAGCATGTCGATGGCCACCCAGGCGAAGAGCGGGAGGAAGCGGGCCAGGCTGCCGCGGATCAGGTAGTACTGGCGCAGCACCACCGCCGAGGTCCGGA
>CBILQL010000556.1:0-3885 GCA_966238865.1 uncultured bacterium | reverse complement strand
CTCCTGGATGCGGCGATCCAGGGTGGTGTGCACCCTGGCCCCGGAGCTGTCCAGGAAGCCGCGGCCCCAGCGCCGTTCCACGAGCCGCTTCACCGCGTCCAGGAAGTAGGGGGCCTCCAGGGTCGGGGTGGTCTTCACCTCCTGCATGGCCAGGTTCAGGGGCTCGGCCCGGGCCGCCAGCATTTCCGCGCGATCGATGGCCCCGTCCGCGGCCATGGCGCGCAGCACCAGGTTGCGCCGCTCCAGGGCCAGTTCGGGCCTGCGGTCGGGGCGCAGGTGCTCAGGACGCTGGAGCAGGCCGGCCAGCAGCGCCTGCTGGGCCAGGGAGAGGGAGTCCAGCGGCCGCGAGAAGTAGCGCCGGGACGCCGCCTGGAAGCCGTAGACGCCGGCCCCCATGTACACCTGGTTCAGGTAGAACTCGAGGATTTCCCGCTTGGTGTAGGTCCGCTCGATCTCGACGGCCAGGAAGATTTCGCGGACCTTGCGCGCGAGGGAGCGCTCGGGCGTGAGGTACAGGATCTTGGTGAGCTGCTGGGTGAGGGTGGACGCCCCCCGCGCCCTGCGCCCGAGCAGCGCCGGCAGGGCCGCCCCGGGGATGGCGGACAGGTCCACGCCTCCGTGCTGGTAGAAGGACTTGTCCTCGATGGCGAGCACCGCCTCGACCTGGCTGCGGGGGATTCCCTCCAGGGGGGTCCAGATGCGCCGCTCGCTGAAGTACTCCTTGATCAGCGCCGAATCCCGGTCGAAGACCTGGGTGGGCAGGCTGGGCTCTATCCGCTCCAGCGAATCCAGCGAGGGCAGGGTCGCCCAGAAGTACATGCTGACGCCCAGGAAGGCGGCGGCGAGCAGGGCAGGAACGGCCCCAAGGAGAAGGAACCAGCGGCGGAATTCTGCGCGGAACGCCGCGGCTCCTCCGCTTTCCCGGCCGAGGACGCCAAGGCGGTCCGCAAGGCGCTTGATGAAATCCAAATCGGATGCTCCGGAGACGGCTGTCCGCCCCTCATGATATAAGAATCGCCGACACCGTCCGCAAAGCCGGGCCGGGCGCGCCGCCCTTGTGGTCGCAGGGCGGGCCGCCGCCGGGGTAAAGGTAGTCGAAAAGGCCGTTCCCGGCGGAATCCCGCCGGGAAAGCGGCTGCGGCCCGGGGTCCGGGCTGACGTCGGCATCCTTGACGGAATCCCGGGCGTGGCGGATGGGGAATCCTGGAGCGTAGTTGCCCGGGAAGCCCCCATCGACCCCGGGGGCGGAGGGAATCATGCCGGGCCGGCGATCAGAATGTCTTGCGCACGCGGGCTTCCGGCTTCCCGTCCTTCGACTTGCCCGCGGACGACTCGGTGACGGGGACGTAGCGGTCGCGCTTCTGGTTGGCGGAGAAGATGTCCTCGCCGGAATAGGTCTTGGAATGCTGCTCGGGGGTGCAGGGCTCGGTGGGCTCGTGGCCGGCGATGTAATAGTCGGTGTTCGTGGCCTTGCAGAAGCTCTGGGCCAGGAGCCCGGAGACCTGGCAGGAGGTGGCCTCCACCACCCCGTCCGGGCGCGGGAAGGCCAGCGGCTTCTTCCCCTGCTCCGCGAACTTCATGATGGAAATCCAGGTGGGCACGGCGTCGTCGGCGCCGGTATGGCCCGGCCCCATGCCCTTGTGGTCGTCCGAGCCAACCCAGATGGCGCAGGTGTAGCGCTTGGTGAAGCCGATGTAACACGCGTCGGTATAGTCATTGGTGGTGCCCGTCTTGCCGCCGGAGGGATGGTTGAACCCGCTGGCCCAGATGGACGCCGCCGTCCCGTGGATGTTCACGTCGCGCAGCATGGTGCTCATGATCCAGGCCGCCTCCTTGCGCAGCACCTCCTGGGTCTCGGGCATGTGCTGGTACACCGGGTGCCCGTTCTTGTCCACGATCTTCTCGACCAGGTAGGGCAGGGAGCGCACGCCCCCGTTGGGGAAGGCCGTATAGGCCGAGGCCATCTCCATCACCGTGGCTTCGCAGGAGCCGATGCCCAGGGACGGGACGGGCGGGACGTTGTGCTTGAGGCCGAACTTGCGGGCGTAGGCGACCACGGACTTGAGGCCGTACTTGATGCCCACCTCGATGGCCGGCAGGTTCTTGCTCTTGTAGAGCGACCGGCGCATGCTGATCTTCCCGTCGAAGCCGGGCTCGAAGTTGTGCGGCCGCCACACCTTGTTCGAGTCCATGGGATCGGGGATGGTGATGGGCTGGTCGTTCAGCATGTCCCCGGGGCTGGCCCCGTTGTCGACGGCGGTGGCGTACACGAAGGGCTTGAAGCTGGATCCCGGCGAACGCACCGCCTGGATGGCCCGGTTGTACTTCGACTTCGCGAAGTCCTCGCCGCCGACCATGGCCCGGACCGCGCCCGTCTCGTTGTCGAGGATGAGCACCCCGGCCTGGGCGTGGACGTAGCGGAGGGAGTCCGGGAAGCGCTTCTTCTCGGAGGAGGTGTCGCTCCGGAGATAGAGGGAGTCGAAGCGGGGATAGTACGTATCCCAGTTCCGCACCAAAGTGTCGATGTCCACCTTCATGAGCTTGGGGATGTTGAAGGCGCGGGCCGTGCGGTAGCGGATGCGGTTGCGCGTCTTCCGGAGGTTGGCCACGGTCGTGGACTCGGTGAAGCGCTGGAGGGAGGAATCGAGGGTGGTGTACACCGTCACCCCCTGGTTGTAGACGAAGTCCTCGTTCCACTTCTTCTCCATGAACTGCCGCACGGTCTCGATGTAATAGCCCGCGAAGTTCGTCGGCGGCTGCCACATGCGGACCGCCAGGCCGGACTCGGAGGCATCCTTGTGCTGCTTGCGGGTGATGAACCCGCTGGAGCGCATGGCCGAGAGCACGGTGTTGCGGCGCTCGCGCGCGGCCTCGGGATGGAGGTCCGGGCGGTAGGCCTCGGGACGCTGCAGGAGGCCCGCCAGCAGGGCGTACTGGCTGATGGCCAGGGAGTCGAGCGGCCGCGAGAAATAGCGCTGCGAGGCGGCCGCGAAGCCGTAGGCCCCCGCCCCCAGGTAGACGTGGTTGAAGTAGAACTCGAGGATCTCCTTCTTGGTATAGGTCCTCTCGATCTGGATGGCCACCAGGATCTCCTTGATCTTGCGGGCCGCCGAGCGCTCCGGCGTGAGGAACAGGTTCTTGGCGAGCTGCTGGGTGAGGGTGGAGGCGCCGCGCGCCCGCTTGCCGATCAGCGCCGGCAGCAGGGCGGAGGGATAGGCGTACAGGTCCACGCCCCAGTGCCTGTGGAACTTCTGGTCCTCGTCGGCGAAGACGGCGAGCTTCTGGGCCTTGGGAATCTTCTCCTCCGGCACCCAGATGCGGCGCTGCGTGAAGAACTCGTGCACCAGGGCCGTGTCCGCGTCGTACACCCGCGTGATGAGGCTCGGTTCGATGCGCTCGAGCGTCTCCAGGGACGGCAGGGAGCGGGAGAAATGGAACACCAGGGCCGCCGCCGCGAGCGCGGCGAGCAGCGGCAGGGCCAGGATGACGAGGAACCATGCCCGGACCTTGCGGCGGTACGCCGCCTTGCGGAGATCCTTGCGCACCATGCGGAACCAGTCCGCCAGCTCCGAGAAGATCCCGGAGAGAAGCCTTTTAACCATGAAGCCTCAAAGTAAAAAGATCCCCCCTCATTTTATATCTTACCGCCCAGGCAGAGGAGGAACCGCATGCCCGCTCGAAAATCGCACCCATCGTCGAGGAAGCCCGGCCGGCCCGTGCCGGAGGCCGCCTCCGCTTCCCGGGCGGCCGCCGTCCTGGCCGCCATCGTATGCGCCGCCCCGCTCCAGACCTTGACGGGCTGCTCGAGCGACCCCGACGAATTCGACGCCTCCCTCCACCTCGACCTCGACGAACGGGCATCGACCGCGGTTGCGCCCGCCGAGG
>CBILQL010000555.1:0-3889 GCA_966238865.1 uncultured bacterium | reverse complement strand
CGTGCAGAAATACTTCTGGGACTGGGTTCCCAGGTAGGTCGTGTTCGGAACCGGCTTGAGTTCGTTGGTCACGCTGAGCAGGAGGAAATTGGGATAGCCGGAGGCGGCCACAGGACCGGAATGGTCGAAGGTTTTGGCGAGGACGCCGATGGTATTGTAGTGCACGGCCCCCTTCATGGACTGGGAATTCACCAGCATGGCGAACAGGGGATGGCCCGGTTCCATCCAGCGACCGTCCCAGATTGTGAACGCATTGCTATTTTTTCCGTAGGGCGGCGGATGCCGCAATGGAGGCAGCCATGGCCGAAGAAACACGGGGATCCGAACCTCCGGAGCCCGGCGATGGCGGCGAAGCCTCCTTCAATGAATCCCTCATCCGCGGCAAGCTGCGCCGCGCGGACCAGGGCCGCAAGTCCGGCAAAGGCGTCCTCGCCGGCGGCCGGAAGCCCGATGCGATCCTGGGCAGCGGCCCGCCCAACCGCCACGGCATGCCCAAGCTGCCCCCGGGTCAGCACGCGGTCAAGAACTGGCCGGTGCTCGATCTCGGCGTCCAGCCGGCCATCCCCCGTGAACAATGGACCCTGTCCGTGCTCGGCCAGGTGGAGAAGCCCCAGGCCTTCGACTGGCAGGCCTTCATGGCCCTGCCCCAGGTCGAGGATGTGTCCGACTTCCATTGCGTCACGTCCTGGAGCCGCATGGACAACACCTGGGGCGGCGTGCGATTCCGCGACGTGATCGCCGCCGCCGTCCCCAAGGCCGGCGCCACCCATGCCTACATGAAGGCCTTTGACGGCTATACCGTCAACCTGCCCCTGGCCGAATGCCTCGACGACGACGTGCTCCTGGTGCATACCTGGGAGGGCATCCCCCTGCCCCGGGAGCATGGCGGCCCGGTGCGGATGATCACCCCGCGCAAATGGGCCTGGAAGGGCGCCAAGTGGATCAAGGAAATCCACCTGCTGCCGCGGGACATGCTGGGGTTCTGGGAGCTCAGGGGGTATTCGAACACGGCGGAGCCGTGGGCGGACGACAGGTATTCGTGAGGGGAAGGGAGGAAGGTTCAGTTATTGGTTAACTGTTTTTCGTTTTTCGTTTTTCGTTGGATCGATTGAACGTGCGCCCATTTCTTACGTTGCGAAAAACAAAAAACGGAAAACGAAAAACCTTCCAGGATTCACTTCCCCGGATTCACATCCCCGAATTCGCCCCCGCAGCGATCTTCCGGTAGTTCGAATCCCGCTCCACCGGCACGCGTCCCTGCTTCCGGATGATCCGTTCCAGCTCCGCCGAGGTCACCGCCGGATGGGCCATGCCTCCGGCCATGGAATAGATGCGCGTCGTGTCGTCGACGGTGCCGTCCAGATCGTCCACCCCGTAATCCAGGGCCTTGGCCGCCAGGTCCAGCCCCAGCATCACCCAGTAGGCCTTGAGATGGGCGATGTTGTCCAGGAAGAGGCGAGCCACCGCGTAATTGCGCAGGTCCTCCTCCGGCGTCACCTCCGGCAGATGGCTCAGGGCGTTGGCATCGTTGCGGTAACGCAGGGGGATGAAGGCGTTGAAGCCGCCCGTGCGGTCCTGGAGATCCCGCAGGCGGGCCATGTGATCCACGCGATGGGCATGGGACTCCACGTGGCCGTAGAGCATGGTGGCGTTGGACCCGAGCCCCAGGCGGTGGGCCGCCTCGTGGACTTCGAGCCAGGTATGGGCCGGCGCCTTGCCGCCGGCGATCCTGCGGCGCACCTCGGGGTCGAAGATCTCGGCGCCGCCACCGGGCAGGGAATCCAGACCGGCGCGCTTGAGCCGCTCCAGGGCCGCCTCCAGGCTCACGCCGCTCTTGCGGGCGAACCAGGTGACCTCCACCGCCGTAAAGGCTTTCACGTGGATCTCGGGACGCAGGGCCTTGACGAAGGAGCACAGGGCCTCGCCGTATTCCACCCCCCGGTCCGGATGGACGCCGCCGGTGATGTGGATCTCCGTGAGGCTGCCCGGCGGATAGGCATCCAGCTTCCGGCGCAGGTCCTCGAAACCGTAATCCCAGGCCCCGTCCCCCTCGGTGGCCTTGGGAGGACGATAGAAGGCGCAGAACTTGCACGCATACACGCATTTGTTGGTAGGCTCGAAATGGATGTTGCGGTTGTAATAGGCCTCGTCCCCGTGCAGACGACGGCGCACGGCGTCGGCGCGCTCCCGCAGCCAGTCTAGGGGCGCGCTCTGGTACAGGAACAGGGCCTGCTCCCGATCCAGTCGCAGACCTTCCCGGAGCCGGGCGTCGATGGATTCCAAGGTTACCGGAACAGCCGGAGAAGAGTCGGGCAACATGGCCAGAAAAACTATCAATTTCGCCATGTGCCTATACTCTTGGGACGGTAAAACCCGCATTTTTTCCGCTTCTGGCAAAAAATACAGGGACGATCGGGCTGTTTTTGCAAAAAAACGAAGCCGATGCGGGACCCAGGGTTATTTACTATTTACCTCCTTGTATCGCATCGCTTCGACCTGAAAGGACGTATGGCCAGCACCGTCGATGAAATCACCATCAACTTCGAGGAGGACGGGGTCCTTCTCTGCAAAGAGGTGACCAAGGAGATCCTGACCAAGGGGACCTGGGCCACCATCATGTTCAAGTACCAGGACCTGGACAAAGCCTCCGGAGATTACAAGGCGCCCAAGATTTCCATCCGCCGGTACCAGAAGCGGAACGGCGAATACAAGACCATGAGCAAGTTCAACCTCTCTTCCATCGCCCAAGCCCAGAAGGTCTGTGAAATCCTGAAGAAGTGGACGGAAGGGGAGAAGGATGCCGCCGACGGGTCGGAAGGCGAAGACTAGCCGCACGCGCAGCCGCACCAGTACCCGTAAAACCGTCCAAGTCGATTGGAGCGATGAGGGCCCGGTGCGCCTGCCTAATCCCAAGGCCCTGGCTTCCCTGGCCCGGCATGTCCTTCAATCCGAGGGACAAAAAGGCCGAATCAATCTGATTTTCGGCGATAATGCTCTGGTCCGGCAACTCAACCGGCAATTTCGTAATTTGGATAAAGTAACCGATGTGCTTTCATTCCATTATGGGGAAGATGATGATCCTGGAGGAGTTTGGGGCGAAATCTATATCGCCACGCCCCAAGCCCTGAAACAGGCTCCCAAATGGAAGAATTCATTTTTCGATGAATTACGGCGGTTGGTAGTGCATGGCGCATTGCATTTGGCGGGATTCGATCATCAGAAAGCCTCGGATCGCTTGATTATGAGGGCCAGGGAAGACCATTATTTGACCTATGGGAAATGAACTATATTATCCCCTTAGAGGGGTTTCTATGTCTTGGCGTTTCATAGGGTTAGAAAGAAACTAATCGCCCGTGGACGCACCTTCTTTTTTCGACAATCTCCTCATCTTCATCCTCAGCACGGTAGCCAGTGGGCTACTGGGCGGCATGAAGACCGTCATCGGATTCTTCGCCCGTCAGAACGTCGAGCACACCCTGAACGGCAAGGCCGCCCAGTACAGCCATGTCATCGAGAAGGCGAACCGCGTCTATGAGCGGCCCGGATTCTTCGAATCCATCGGCCTGGGACGCTTCCTCCTGGATGGCGCCGCCCTGCTTTCCGGGGTCCTCTGCCTCCAGGTGATCTTCACGGGGTTCCGGGTCTTCACCCTCGGGGCCATCAGCCTGACAGTGTCCTTCGCCATCTCCCATTGGCTGCTCCCCATGCTGGCCCAGGCCTTCTCCCCCTCCCTGGGGCGCACCGCCCTGCGCATGCATACGGTGTACAGCTTCTTCTTCATGGGCAAGCTCGGCGAGCTCCTGTTCCAGGCCCATGACCTGGCGCTCCGCCGCATGGGCATAGACCCCAAGCTCAGCTTCCTGGGCGAGACCAACCTCCAGAAGCTGGG
>CBILQL010000554.1:0-3897 GCA_966238865.1 uncultured bacterium | reverse complement strand
CCCTCAAGGGGAAGCTCGTGCATGCCGCGGATCCGGCGCGCGTGCTCGACCTGGGGTTCGCCATCCTGCGCGGCGCCGACGGGAAGGTGATCCGCTCGGTGAAGCAGGCCGCCCCGGGCGATACGGTGACAAGCACGTTACGGGACGGGGAGCTGGAGAGCCGGGTGACGGCACGGAAGGAGACGCCATGAAGGAAGACAGGAAGAGCTACAGCGAGGCCATCGCGCGCCTGGACGAGATCCTCGAGGACATCGACCAGAGCAAGGTGCCCATCGACGTGCTGGCGGAGCGGGTGGTGGAGGCCGCGGGCCTCCTCAAGCGCTGCAAGAGCGTGCTCACCGAGACCGAGGCCAAGGTCAAGGACGTCCTGCAGGACCTCGACGAGGAATTCGGGGAGGACGACGAGGACGGGGAAGAAGACGGGGAGTGAGAGCCGGGCCCGTCGCGGACGCCGATCGGCTGGCCGCGGACGTATTCGGGAAGTCCTACCGGGAATACCTGGAGCTCAAGCCCACGCATTACCGCTGGAGCCGATTGGCGCCCCTGGGCGTCGCGAAGCTGGGGGAGGCCCACGAGCACAAATGGAGCCTCGAAAAGATCGCCGATCACCTGAATTGCGGGGTGGGGGAGGCGGAGGACTGCCTGCGGAGGTACATCGTGTCGAAGAAGGTGAATTCCAGGGACGGCGAGGCCGAACGCCTCAGGCAGGCGCTGGCGGAATGGGTGGGCATGCAGCCAGGCATGGAGGATTTGTCCGACGCGGAAAAGCGCCGGCGCGCCGGGGAGCTGGCCCTGATTGTCGCGAACCATCTCTTCGCCTCGGCGCGCGCCGGCGATGACATCATGAAGCTGTCCAAGGATCTGGAAGGCGGGGACGCCGGAGGCGACGGAGCGCCGAAGGCGGCGAAGCCGGACGCCGAGCCGCCGAAATGGGGCCCGCAATGGAAGGATTGACCGGCTTTCCCCCTCGTTGACTTCGGAAAAATCGTCGTGCTAGAATAGTCACCAGCATGCCGGTGACCATACCTTCGTCAGGCGCAGGCCCGCGCCCGGGCACTCGCGACCGCATCCTCACCGCCGGCATCCTCTCCGCCCGGCTTTTGATCGCCTGCCTCATCCTCGCCTGCTCGGACAGGAAATCGCCCGATCCCGAACCCGTCCCGCCGGCCCCTCAGGCCGCAGTTCCGGTTCCACCTCCCGCCCAGGCCGTCGACGAACCCGAAGCCGTGGATACCGCGGCCGAGCCTCCCGGCCCCGCGGAAAAGCCCTCCTTCCGCTCGCGGCCCGCGGCGAAGGCCTGGCCTGGCCGCCCGTTCCGCTACAAGCCCGTGGTCGCCCCGGTCCGCTCCTACAGGCTGCGCGTGACGCGGGGGCCGGAATCCATGCGCGCCGAAAAGGGCGCGGTGTCCTGGACCCCGGCCGCTCCGGGCCGCTTCGAGGTTACCCTGGAGGCCGCCTGGATCGGGGAAAGCGGGGACACCGGCACGGCGAAGCAGTCCTTCGCGCTGGAGGTGGGGCCGGTCCTGTCCCTGTCCATGAAGCCCCTGCCCCCCCGCGCGGACAAGGGCGACACCTTGGTCTTCGACCTTTCGGGGACGACCTTCCCCGCCTGGGCGGCCGAGGCAATCGCCTTCCGCTTCGATTACGACGGGGACGGGACCTGGGATTCGCCGCCGATTCCGGCGAAATCGGGCCTGCTGCATCGCCATGCCTATACCAGGTCCGGGCGCTATGCTCCCAGAGTCGAGGCCCGCTACCTGGACTTCGAGACGCGCACCGTTTCCGGCGCCGTGGACGTGGTCAGCGCCGTGGATGCGAAGCTCACCCTGTCCCCGGACACGGCGGCGCCCGGCGGACGCCTCACCGTGGACGCCTCGGCCTCCAAAGGCGACGGCCGCCTGGCCTATTTCCTGGATCTGAACGGGGACGGGAAGGCCGATTGGGCGGATTCGGCCACCGGGCGCGCCGTGCTCAAAGCCCCGGGATCCGGACGATACCTCGCCGCCCTGCGGGTGCGCAACCCCATGGGCGAGGAGGGCAAGGCCTCGGCGCCGCTGGTGGTGAACGCGCCGACCACGGTGAACCTCCGCATCCGCAACCCCAAGGAGAACATGGCCGCGCCCGTGGAGGCGCTGGTGGAAGCCATCGACCGGGACGACAGCATCAAGGCCGTGCGCGTGAATTTCACCGGGGCCGGGGACGCCTGGGCCTCGGCCACGGCGCCGGACACCTCCAAGGGGCCGGGGCGCTGGCGGAAGCTGTTCAGGCACGCCTTCGGGAAGACCGGCAGGTTCACGGTGCAGGGCTGCGCCCTCGCCTCTGACGGGCGCGAGGTATGCCGGTCCATGCCGGTGGAGATCTTCAACGCCCCCCTGACCTGCGACGCCGGCGGCAGGTTCAAGGCCACCTTGGGCATGCCCGCGGAGCTCGAAGGGACCGGGAACGACCCGGACGGATCCATCGTGAAATGGGAATGGGACCTCGACGGGGACGGGAATTTTGACGTGGCTTCGGCCAAGGACGGGAAGGTGAAATACACCTTCGCCAGGAAAGGGGAGTTCACCATGACGCTGCGCGTGACCACCGCGGACGGCATGACCGCCACCGGGTCGCGCAAGGTGGAAGTGAGGAAGTCCTGGTGACCGCGCGGCTTCGCATCGCGGCACCGACGCGCCTCGCGGCCAAGGCGGCCCTGGCGTCGCTGGCGTCGCTGGCGCTGCTCCCGGGCGTTGTCTCCGCCGACAAGCTGATCCTCAAGGACGGGACGGCCGTCTATGGGACCATCACCGACGAGCGGGACTCCCTGATCAAGTACTTCGACCGCTACGATCGCCCGCGCAGGCTCGAGGCCGCGCGGGTGGACACCATCCACTACGACGCCGGCGCCGTGGAGGGACGTGTCAAGGCGGCCTTCCGCAAGGGCCAGCCCGGCGACCGCACCGGCTTCTTCCGGCTCAGGCACAGCGAGGAACTGGACCTGGACGTGGAATACCGCACCGATTCGATTTCCGAGCTCGACCTGTTCTTCCGCAACAACGCCCACGTGCGCGTGCTGCCGGGATGCGGATTCCGCGTCGGGAAGGCCCCGCGATCGGCGGAGGTCCCGGCGGAAATCGCGCTCCTCTCGGGGCGCATCCTAATAACCTCCGACGATCCGAGGGCTCTGGTGCGCATCGTCACGCCGGGCGGCGTCGGCGTGGGGCGCGGGGTTTTCCAGATCGCGGTCCAGGCGGATTCCGCCGATTCCTCCCTGCTCGTCTCCTGCCTCAAGGGGCTGTGCGGGGTGCAGGAGCGGCGCGACAACCCGGGCGAATTGGTGGTGGAGCCGGGGCAGGCGACCTCGGTGAGCCGGAAGAGCGGGGTGTTCGAGCCCCGCGAGGCGGACCCGGAGCGGGTGCGGGCGCTCGGGGCGCTGGCCGCCAACGTGGGCCATTACCGCTTCTCGCGCATCGAGTATCCCAAGCCGGGTTACCTGCCCAGGGCCATCGCCGGGCTGGGCTTCATGGTGTTCTTCTACGGATCGGCCATCGGGATACTGGACTATGTCAACAATATCTGAGCCGGCGAAGGCGGCGGAGCCCTCGGCGGCAATCCTCCGGTCGCCGCCTGCCACGGCGCCGAGTGCGCCGGGCCCTGCGCCCGCCAGGGCCCGGATCGCGTCGGCCGCCGCCGCCGGGGCCTTGCTCCTGGCCGCGCCGGGGGCCTTTGCGCAGTTCACCGACTTCCAGGGCGGCAAGCTCTATCTCGAGATGGAGGGCAAGATGTCGCCCTTCGCGCTGTCCAGCGGGACCGGAGCGCGCGGGTCCATGAGCAACGTGTCCACCCTGTATCCCTCCTCAAGCTCCCTGTTCGGCAACCCGGCGGGCCTCGGGCGGCTCCAGGGTGTCTCGGTGCAGA
>CBILQL010000553.1:0-3947 GCA_966238865.1 uncultured bacterium | reverse complement strand
CTCCCGGATCCCCGCAGGGACAGGGCCCTGATGGAGGCGGGCGGATGCGGGCGGCTGAAGGATTTGGTGGAGGGATCGCGCAGGTCGACCTCCTCGGAGGGCACGCGCGGCCACCTGGGGAGGTCCGAGCTGAAGGGGGGCAGGGGGTTGGCGGCCGCGGTCCCGCTGAAGGCGAGCTGGGCGGCGTAGTTCGCGTACACGTCCTGGGACTTGCGGTCGAAGGCGGCATACGTCGCCGTCAATGCCCCCCTGAGATTGTTGCCGTTGGCGGACAGCGTCTCCCAGAGCTTCACGTCGAAGGCCTCACCCAGCTCCCGGGTGAGGAAGAGGTGGTAGATGCCGTTGCCGTAGCTGCTGAGCGCATCCCCGCGGAAGGCCAGCATGCCGATACGCGCCAGGTCGTCCATGTAGGATGGGAGGTATTGGAGGTAATCGTCCACCTCCGGGGCCTTGCGCTCCTCCATGCCGGTGGCGCTGGTCTCGTACCAGAAGTGGTAGCCGTCCGGCTCCGGGGTGTAGGCGAACTGGATGCCGTGGTAGAGCTCGTGGTAGCAGGTGACCTTGAGGCCCAGGTCCCACTCCGCCGAATAATCGCGGATGACCCGGCCCTGGTACCGGCTGCGGATGGGTTCGCCCTGCGGAACCCCGTTCGAATCGAGCCTCGCCAGGTAGAGGAAATCGTTCTCGATCAGCATCCCGCCCCATCCCGGCGGGAAGGTCAGGGCGTAGATCTCCTGGTTCCGGAAATCCGGGTAGGCGGTGCCGATGTCGGCGACGTCCACCGGATACCTGCCGCCCGACGGGGCGGGGGCCCCGTAATAATAGGAGCGCTGACTCGGCTCGGACGGCGGGCGCATTCCCAGGGTGTCCACGTAGTACTGGTGGGCCGTCTCGAAAAAGTCCGCCATGGCCTCGATGTAGCGCGGATGCCCCGCTCCGAGCTCGTCCAGGCGGGCGATGACCGCGGCATCGGCATCGCTCGCGGGGAGGCCCGAGGGCTGGGAGGCGTACAGGGAATCGACCAGGCGGGTCAGCGCCAGGTCCTGGTCGTCGGTGCGCGCCTGGTTGATCCCGCGCAGCACGTACCGGATGGCGAAATGGGGCGTTTCGAGGGTCCGGGCCGGCAGGGACGCTGTCGCGGCGCGTGCCAGGGGCTTGCCGGGCTGTTTCCGCGAGGCCATCCAGCTTCCGGTTCCACAATGCGGGGACTGGGCGGAGAGGGGGAGGGCGCCGGCCAGGACGAGGACGGCGATGCCCAGGGCGGCCCGGGACAGGGACGGGACGGACGGCGCCGTCCGCAGGGGGGAAACGGCACCGAAAAGGGGGGATTGCGGCATGGCTGGAAAATAGCAAGCGGAAACCGTCCCAGGGGAGCCCAAAAAACGTTACCATGGTGTCAACGACAATAGGGCATCCCGGCGCGCGCCGGCGCATCCGCAGCTTATCTTTAGATCCGATGAGGGAAAGCGCGTCCAAAGAGTCGCCGGGCCCGGAGCGGCCGGCCTCCGGCAAGCCCGCGTCGGTATTCGACTACCTGGATTACCGGGAGCTGCTGCGGGATCGCCTCGCCGCCCGGAAGGTGGAGAATCCGGCGTTCTCGCTCCGGTACGTCGCCGGCAAGACCGGGCTTTCGGCCTCATTGCTCACGCGCGTCCTCAAGGGCCAGCGCAACCTGAATCCGGCCGCCGCCGTCCACCTGGCCAAGGTGTTCGGCCTCCAGGAGGCGGAACGGGACTTCCTGGAGACCCTGATATTGTTCGGGCAGGCGAAGAGCCATGCCGAGAAGAGCCATTTCCTGGACAAGATCCTGCGCATCCGCGCCACCAAGGTCCGGACCCTGGGCGAGGACAAGGCGGAATATTTCCGCGCCTGGTATTACTCGGCCCTGCGGGAACTGCTCAACTTCTACCCTTTCATCGACGATTACGGCAAGCTCGCCCGCATGCTCCGCCCTTCCATCAAGGTGGAGGAGGCGCGCAAGGCGATGAAGTTCCTCCTCGACACGGGGATGGTGGAGAAGGCCGCGGACGGGACCTACAAGCTCACCGAGGCCATCGTTTCCTCCGGGGACCGGATCCGGGCGCAGCTTGTCAACAATCTGCACATCACCATGGCGGAGCTTGCCATCCGGGCCATCCAGGAGATGCAGCCCGCGGAGCGCGACTTCTCCTCCCTCACCTTGAGCCTTTCACCCGCCACCCTGGAGGCAGTGAAGGCGAAAATTCGTAAATTCCGCAAAGAGATATTGGAAATGGCACGGCAGGATGAACAGGTCAGCGGCGTATACCAGGTGAACTTCCAGGTCTTCCCCCTGTCTCATCACCATCCGGCGGGGGGAGCCTGATGCGCCGCGCCTGGGAGGCATTCCGTCGCGCGGCGGGCGTCCGGTTCCCGGCCGCCAAGGCCTTCACCAGTCTGAAGGCCATCGCCGGCCTGCTGACGGCCGGCCTGATCGCGGGCTGCATGGGCGGCAGCGGCACCGAGACCTCCAACGGCGAGGTGGTGGCCGGACGCGTGTTCGACAAGAACGGGACCGTCGCCGTCGGCGCCCGCGTGTACGTGCGCCCCGCGAGCTATCTCAGGGACACCCTGGACATCGATTCCACCCGGCCGCCGGCCTCCGCCGACGCGGTGACCGACAAGGACGGACGATTCACCCTGCGTTTCCTGGATCCGGGCAGCTACAAGGCCGAGATCCGGGACGACAAGGGCATGGCCCTGCTCCTCTCCTTCGATCTCCTGTCCCTGGACTCCGTCCTGGAACTGCACCCGGACACCCTGCGCCCCACGGGCAACCTGCAGGGCGTGGCGAAGCCGGCCGCCGGCCTGCACGGGCCCGGCTACGTCCAGCTGTACGGGCTGGACCGCGTGGTGCGCACCGACGACACCGGCTATTTCTTCTTCCGCGATCTGCCGTCCGGGCAAATCCGCTTCCGGGTCCTGTCCACCGTGACGGGCACCTCCTATGCGGCCCCGGCCCTGGCCGTGATCGCCCCCGGGGCCACGACCACGGCGGCGCCCCTGGAGCCGGTCACCTTCGCCAACGAGGACTATTCCCAGTGGCCCTTCTCCCGGCGCCTGCACGTCAACACCGAAGCGGTCGGGATTGCGGATACGGTCCACGACTTCCCCCTGCTGGTGCGCCTCGACGCCGCCTCCTTCGACTTCGATCTCTCGGACGGCAAGGACGTGCGCTTCTCCGCCGCGGACGGCCGCCACCTGCCCTACCAGCTCGATTCCTGGGACGCCACGACCCGGACCGCGGCTTTCTGGGTGAAGCTGGACACCGTCCTCGGCGGGAACAGCTCCCAGTACATCACCATGCACTACGGCCGGCGAGACGCCCCCGATTTCTCCGACGGCAAGGCCGTGTTCGCGAGCTTCGGCGGGGTCTGGCATTTCTCCGAGGCCGTGGATGCCGCCGGGGAGGGCGCCTTCGCGGACGCCTCCCCTTCGAAGTCCGCCGGCATGGCCCGCGTGTTCGCCGCGGATCGCAAGGGCGTCGTGGGTTCCGGGGCCGCCTTCCGGGGCACCCACAACGTGGTGGCGCCCGCATCGGGACCTTCCCAGCTGCCGGCCCGCGCCCTCACGGTTTCCGCCTGGGTGTACGTGCAGGGGACGGCCAGCAAGGGCGGCGAGTTCCTGAGCATGGGGGACAGTTACGGCCTGCGCGTCCTGGCGAAAGGCGCCCCCCACTTCTTCGTCTTCACCGACACCTCGGTGCACGATCCCGCCTGGAACGAGGACAACCCGTTCAACATCCTCGAGGCCGGGGCCGAGGACATCCGCAGCGATTGGCACCTGGTGACGGGACGCTACGACGGCGCGGCCATGAAGATCTACATCGACGGGGTGGAGCGCGCCAGCGTCGCCTGCACGAAGGATCTCCAATATCCCTTCCGGCGGGAATTCTGGATGGGGCAGCACGCCAACGGCAACACCGCCTA
>CBILQL010000552.1:0-3948 GCA_966238865.1 uncultured bacterium | reverse complement strand
TTCGGCATCGCCTTCCAGATCATCGACGATCTTCTGGACTACGGCTTCGGGGCGGAGAACCTGGACAAGCGCACCTTCTCCGATCTCAAGAACGGCAACTTCACCTTGCCGCTCATCCTGTTCTTCGCCGACTGCACCGCGGCGGAGCGGGCCAAGATGCGCGAGCTGCTGTCCACCTCGCACCTGGAATCCGTCCAGGAGCAGATCAAGCGGATGCTGGAGAGCCGCCAGGCTTTCGTGAAGGCGCGGGACATCGCCGTCGAGCGCATCAATGCCTGCATGCCCTTCCTGGCCAGCCTGCCGGACAATGAAGCCGCGCGCCACCTGCGCAAGGTGTGCCGGCTGATGACCGACCGCTCGCTGTAAAGCGTCCGGCCCGCCGGCCTTATTTCGGCGCGGTGCCGGTCTTGTCGGCCTTGACGGGAGCGGCCTTGGGCAGCTTCTTGGCGGACTTCCCCTTGCTCGAATCCGCTTCCCGCCTGGCGCTTTCCCGCTTGGATCGATTGGCGGCGGCCACGTCCTTGTACCGGCCGTGTTCGAACCCGTTCACGGAGAAGAAGTGCTCCCGCGAGCCGTCGTCCTTGGCCACGAAATACATCTTGTCGGTCTTGATCGGGCAGAGCGAGGCCTTCAAGGCTCCGCGGCCGGGGCTGCAGATGGGTCCCGGGGGCAGGCCGGTGAACTTCCGCGTATTGTAGGGCGAATTGTTGTCCAGTTACGACACGTAGAGGGATCCGGTGAGCTTGCGCAGGGCATAGCGCACCGTCTGGTCGGCGCCCAGGCTCCAGCCCTGGACCAGCCGGTTGTAGAAGACGCCGGCGATCAGCTCCTGTTCGGAAGGGATGGCGCTCTCCTCCTCCACGATGGATGCCAAGGTGACCCAGCCATGCACACCATGCTTCTCGATCACGGGGCCGCCCAGGTCGAACCCGCTGATCACGTCGTGGAAGCGGCGCACCATGACCTTGAGCACCTCCCGCTCGTCCATCCGCCAGGGCAGGACATAGGTGTCGGGGAAGAGGTAGCCTTCCAGGGACAGGGCGTCCACCCGGCAGGCGCGGGCGAATTCCGGCGAATGGGCCAGGGAGTCGAAGACCAGGCTGTCGAGCCGGAACTGGGCCTTGAGGATGCCGTATATCTCCCAGGTGGTCTTGCCCTCCGGGATGGTCACGGTGCGGGTGGCCTGCTTGCCGGCGGTGAGCAGGGAGGCCATCTCCAGGACAGAATTGGACTGCTTCACATAATAGAATCCGGCGCGGATTTTCTTGTCCTGGCGGGTGAGGCGCAGGAAGGTCCGGAACACGGTGGCGTTGCGGATGAGCCCTTTGTCCGCCAGGTCCTCGGAGAGGTTTTGCAGGGAGACCTTCTTGGGCACCTCGTAGAGGATCCGACCGGTTGCCGCGTCGCTTTCCAGGCCGGAGAAGGCCTCCGGATCGGGGCGCGACTTGGCCGTGAGCAGGTAGACGACGGTGAGGACCATAAGGGCGGGAATTCCCAGGAGCGCCAAGCCCTTGGAAAGAGAAAAGCCGGATTTTCCCCGTTTTGCCATGTTGTCTCGAATGGGTTTATGGTCCAGGAAGTATGGAATATTTTCCAATAAAATCCAATCTCAGCCCAGCCTCCGCACCCGCGGTCCACCTTTTTCTGAGAGCGGCTCCGGCCTCTCCGGCTCGGGCTACGCAGGGGCTTCTCAGGAGCTTCTCAGGAGGCCGCGGCCGGGGATCCGGTCCCGGAGGCGAGCCGGCGCCGGATGGTCTCTGCCACCATGGACGGCTTCATCTTCTTCAGGCAATCGAAATGCTTGCAGGGAGGCATGCTCCCCAGGTAATAACAAGGCCGGCACGGCACGTCGTCGAGGAAGACGGCCGAGGAGGTGAGCGGGTTCCACTTGCGCGGGTCCGTCGGCCCGAACAGGGTCACGGTGGGCACGCCGCAGGCGGCCGCCAGGTGCTGGGTGCCGGTGTCGTTGCCCACCACCAGGTCGCATCCGGCCACGGCGTCGAGCAGCCCCGTGAAGTCGAGCCTCCCGGACATGTCTTCCACCGGGATCGCCGCCGCCCGTGCGATGCGGCGGCCTTCCTCCCGTTCCAGGCCCGACCCCAGGAGGACCACCTCGTGGCCTTCCGCATGCAACAGCATGGCCAACTCGGCGAAATGCTCCCAGGGCCATTTCTTCTGGGGCCAGTTGAAGGACGAGCCGTAAACCACGCCGATGCGCCGGCCGCGACCGGAAGCCTGCGCCGGCGAAGTCTCGCGCTTCGCATACAACGGCGCCGGGGCCCCACCGGGCGGCTCCATCCCGAGCACGCGGTAGAAGCATTTCCATTCCGGCATGTGCCGGGGCAGATCGGTCTGGAGGTCGTGGCCCTTGTCCAGGGACCCTTCCACGAGGAAGCCCCGGGAGAAGGGGATGCCGAGGATCCGTTTGAGCACCGCCCCGTGGGCCCGGTACAGCTCCAGGTCCACCAGTTGGGCGAAGCGGCGGCGCCGCAAAGCGAGGAGGAGCCCCGCCAGGCGGACCCACAGCCGGACGCCCAGGAGCTCCCGGGCCAGACGGCGTCCGGTGACGGGCAGCACGTGCACGGCGTCGACGTACGGGGATCCGCGGTACACCTCGGCGATGCGGGCGGAGACCAGCATCTCCAGGGAAACGTGCGGGTTACGGTGCTTGAACTCGCGGATCGCGTACAGGGAGACGACGGCGTCGCCCAGGCAGCACCACTTGACTACGAGGGCGCGATGCGGCCCTTCCGGAGCTTCGCGCGGCGGGCGGCCCGGGACGCTGCGCGCCATGCGGAAGAGGCGCAGGCAGGCCCCGAGCGCGAAGTCCTCCAGGGCGCGGACGGCGGAATTGCTGCGGGTCATGGCTTGCCTCCGGGGGCGGAAGGGTCGTAGATAGGGCCCGAGGACCGGTTGGCGATCAGGCCCGCGGACCTTTCCTCGATAAGTCCGGCGAAGGCGGCTTCCAGGCTGCGCCCGACGGCCGCGGGCCCGTAGATCAAGAGGGCCCGTTCCCGGGCAGTGGCCAGCGCCTCCGGGGAGGGGAAGGCGCGGAGCCGGTCCGCGATCGCCGCCGCCATGGATTCGGCGTCGTCCAGATCGCGGGCCGACAAGGTGGGGAATTCCTCCGCCAGGCGGGCCAGGTTGCCGGTGCGGCTGGCCAGGACAGGCAGCCCGCAGGCGATGCCTTCCAGGGCCGCCTTCCCGAACTGTTCGGCTTGGCTCGGCGTCTCGCCCGTAGGCAGGACGAGCAGGGACGCCCCTTCCAGGTGATCTTCGAGGGCTGAGTTCGGCACGTGACCACGGAACTCCACGCGGTCGGCCACACCTGTCGAGGCGGCCAAGGAAGTCAGACGGCCTCGCTCCGGGCCGTCGCCGAGGATGCGCAGGCGATGGCCGGGCAGAAGGGCCAGGGCCTCCACCAGAAGATGGACCCGCTTGAGGGGGATGAGCCTTCCTACGTAGGCGATGAGGCGGGCTTCCGGATCGGCTTGCACCGCGCGCCGCTCCCGGATCCACAGGGGCAGGACGAGGATGCGCCCGGCGAAACCGGCCTTCCGCACGGTGTCGGCGATTTCGGCGGTGGGCGCCACGCAGGCCGCCGCGTCGCGGAACACTGCCCGCATCAGCCCAGTGAATGGCCAGGGCAGGCGCTTGGGCCGGTTCTCGGCGGTGTAGAAGACGAAGGGAGCGCCCAGCCGCCGCGCGATGCGGCGCGCCTGGAGGGACGCCAGGCACCAGGGCTCCTCCCAGCAATAGAGGAGGTCCGGCCGCAGACGGCGCAGCAGGGGCTCCAGCCCGCGCCAGAGGAAAAGCGAGTTCCGCCCGGAGAGGAGCACGGGCAGGGCGTGCAGGTCATGCGTCCCCGAACCGGAGGCGTCCCCGGCGGTTCGGTAGCGATGTCCCAGGGAGCGGGCCTCCCAGGCCGCCGGCGCCACCAGTCCGGCG
>CBILQL010000551.1:0-3960 GCA_966238865.1 uncultured bacterium | reverse complement strand
TACCAGGTGACCCAGCAATGCGGCACCGAGCGCGCCTTCACGGGCGAGTACTGGGACAACCACCGCGAAGGCATCTACGTGGACGTCGCCTCCGGCGAGCCCCTGTTCAGCTCCCGGGACAAGTTCGACAGCGGCACGGGATGGCCCAGCTTCACGCGCACCCTGGAGAAGGGGAACGTGGTGGAGAAGACCGACCGCACCCTGGGGATGGCCCGCACCGAGATCCGCAGCAAGCACGGCGATTCCCACCTGGGCCACGTCTTCGACGACGGGCCCGCGCCCACCGGGCTGCGCTATTGCGTGAACTCGGCCTCCCTGCGCTTCATCCCCAAGGAGAAGCTGGCGGAGGAAGGGTACGGGCAGTACCTGGCGCTGTTCCAAGGAGCGTCCAAGCAGCCTTGAACAACCGGTTTGAAGCCGGTTTGAAAGGGGATCCCGACATCCGGGTCCCATATTCTCCTCCCATCGCGGATGCCATTCCGGAATCCGCCCATCGGAGGAGTATCGATGAACAGCATTCCTTGGAAGCGGGCCCTCGCGGCCGCCGGATTTCCGCCGCCGCCGGTCTCGCGGCCGCGGTCCCCAGCATCGACATCGGCGTCCAGATGCAGAAATACCTGGAGGAGAATTCCCTGCCGCTCTACGGGATCGGCAAGCCCCTCGCGACGCCGGCCAACCAGGTGGCCCTCCCCTACCGCCTCCCGTCCCAGCCGGCTTCCGCCCAGATCGCCCTGTGGCCGGACGCCGCCAAGCCCACCCACCTCATGATCTGCGTCGAGGGCGGGCGCGCGACCATCGGCACCCTGCCTTCAGGCGCCGCGAAGCTCAATCCGTCCGTGCAGCGGGTTTCCCTGGCCACCGGCCTGACCGAGACCATCCTGCGCGGCATGTCCGCCTGCGACGGCATCCGCGCCACGCCCTGGGGCACCGTGCTCGCCACCGAGGAGACCGGCGACGGCGGCGCCTACGAGATCCTCAATCCCCTGGGGACCACCGATCATACCGTGGGCAGCCGGGCCACCGGGGCAGTGACGGCCCCCGACGGCTCCCCTTCCGCCAGCGTGAGGAAACAGACCGCCCTTCCGGCCATCTCGTGGGAGGGCATCGCCGTGCTCGACAACGGCGGGCTGATAGGCGGCGACGAGCTGCGTCCGGGCACCCCCCGCGACGCCGACGGCGGGGCCGTCTTCAAGTTCATCCCCGACGCGCCCTGGGACGGCTTCGCCGTCGCCAGCCTGGCCCAGAGTCCCTTCTCCGCCGGCAGGGTGTACGCCCTGGCGGTGTCCTGCGTAGACAACGCCCAGCAGACCGGGCAGGGCTGCGAGATCGGCAACGGCGCCTGGATCGAGGTGCGCGCGGCCCAGGCCCGCAGGGACGCCGATTCCCTGGGAGCCGCCGGCTTCTACCGCCCCGAGGACCTCCACCTGGACGAGGACTACGCGGACACCGCCTATCCCGAGGCCATCCGCTTCTGCTGGGCCTCCACCGGCAATTCCACGGCCAGCAACTTCGCCGAGATCGTCTGCGCCGTGGACGCCGTGCCCGACAGCGCCTTCGCCAACCGCCGCACGGTGGTCGCCAACCGCTTCGTGGAGGGCGACAGGCGCTTCAACGCCTTCGACAACCTGGACTTCCAGCCCAACACCCGCAGCGTCTACGTGATCGAGGACGACGGCAACGGGGAGATCATCGCCTGCCTGCGGGACGGCGAGGACCGCGACCTCAAGTCCGACGGCTGCGTGAGCGCGGCCTCGACATCCTCGCGATCACCGGCTTCAAGGTGGCCAAGGAGCCCAAGCCCCGCCTCTGCCACCGGCACGGCAGGGCTCACCGCGTGAGGTAATGGGGTTGGGGACTTCGAGGTTGGGCCCGGGGAACTCGTTTCCCCTGGGGTTGGCGGACCCCAGATATAGGCGGTTGTTGGTTGCCGGCGTCCCGGTTTCTTCATCTTGCGGGAATATGCGAGCATTCCATATCCCAAAGGAATCCGGATATCCTATGGAATACGCGGCTCCCAACCAGAGGTTCTTCCATGGTCCACAGATTCGCACCCGCCCTGCTGCTGTCCTTGTCCCTGGCCCAGGCCCATCTCGACTCCCTGTTCAGTCCCACGGCGGGCGCGGCCTACCCGGCCGGGGGGACCACGCTCGTCCAATGGACGATCGGCAACAACCATAACGGCATCGACGTCTACCTGTCCACCGACGACAGGACCTGGACGGTGCTGATCGCCGACATGCCCAGGACCGCCACGCGGTACAACTGGACCATCAACGCGCAACCGACCGATCGCGCGCGCATCCGGGTGTGCCAGAAGAGCGGTCCGGAAGGCTGCACCGACGTTGACAGCCTGAACAATCCCAGCGACGGGCCCCTGTACGTCCTGGTCAGCGGCCGCTTCCGCATCGAAGCCGCCCCCGCGGGAATCGCCCGCCTCGCCGCGCCGTCCCCGGAAAGGCTGCTGCTTCCCGGGGTCTTCGGGCACGGCTGGATGAGGCCAGGCCTCCTTCCCCGGGACCTGCGCGGAAGAGCGCTCGATCTTACCCGGCCTGCCGGAATACGCTAGGGGCTATCCGGAAATTCCCTGCGGCCGCGGGCGCGGATAGGATTCCCGCCGGCGCGCGGCTTTCCTATCTTATCTGTCCCTTGATCACCCAGCGCCGCATCGCCGGGAACCACCCGTTCCCGCTGTCCCAGCTATTTTCCGAGGAACCGTTCGGGACCCTGGCCGCCATCCCGTTCCGGCAGGAGAAGCCCGCCTACGTGGCCGGGCTGGCCGGGTCGGCGGTGTCGGCCCTGCTGGCGCGCAAGTTCCAGGACAATCCCGGCAACCTGCTCTACCTGGCCCCGGACGCCAAGACCGCCGAGCTCGTGGCCGAGGACCTGGAGAGCTGGCTGGGCGAGGAGCAGGTGCTGCTGTTTCCGGGCCTCGACCTCAAGCCCTACGAATGGCGCAAGCCCTTCGGCCACGTGCTGGAGCAGCGCCTGGAGGTGTTCGAGGCGCTGTACAAGCGTCGGCGCGCCGTGGTGGTCGCCGCCCTGCCCACCTTCCTCACCCGCCTCACCAGCCCCGAGTCCCTGCATCTCGAGATCCTGACCCTGGAGAAGGGCCAGACCCTGGACCTGGAGGACTTCAAGTCGGCGGTGATGCACATGGGCTTCTCCGAGGCCGCGGTGGTGCAGGACATCGGCGAGTTCTCGGTGCGCGGCGAGATCATCGACATCTATCCCTACCTGCTCGAGAACCCGGTGCGCATCGTCCTGTTCGGGGACGAGATCGAGTCGGTGAAGGAGTTCGACATCTTCACCCAGCGGTCGGTGAAGGAGACGGACAAGGTCGACCTCTTCCCCCTGGACGAATGCTGCTTCAGCGCCAAGGACCTGGAAGCGGGCATGGAGAGCCACCTGGACGACTTCGCCGACGACGGCACGGGCCGGCAGAATGCCGACTTCCAGGCCGAGCACCACCGCCTGCTGGTGAAGCGCGACCTGGCGGGCATCCACTGGCAGAAGGCCTTCTTCAAGGAGCTGCGCTATTCCCTGCTCGACTTCCTCGGCTCCGACGCCAGGGTCGTGGTCGGGGACGAGGACAGGCTGCAGGAGGGCGTAGACAAATTGTGGGCCGCCGCCGCCGAGGGCCATGCCGAGGCGGTGAAGCTGGGGAAATGGGTGGCCCGCCCGGAGAACCTCTTCTTCTCCCGCGCCGATCTGGATCGGCTGCTGGGGGGCCGCAAGACCATCCGCCTGGGACGCCTGAGCTGGGAGGGCGGGGAGAACGTCACGTTGGACATGGCCGAGCAGGCCCGCGGCGGCGGGGGCCTGGCCCAGGTGGAGCGCTACTTCCACGAGCTGGACGCCGAGGGCGTGCGCATCTGGCTGCTCTCCCCCAACGAGGGGCAGGCCGAGCGCCTGCGCAAGCTCACCGCGGAGATGCCGGTGGCCGGCGTGGCCGTGGGCCAC
>CBILQL010000550.1:0-3974 GCA_966238865.1 uncultured bacterium | reverse complement strand
ATCGCCCTGGGCGCCAAGTGGACGCCCCCATCGGCCGGCGCGCGGGCCGCGGCCGAGGCGGAGCCCCTGCGCCGGGTGCTGCGCCGCCCCGACCTCGCCGCCCACTTCGTGGCCTTCATCCTGGTGATGGGCAGCTCGACCATCTACATGATGAACCTCCCCCTGCTCATCCTCAAAAGCCTCGGAGGCCAGGCTTCCCACGTGGGCATCGCCTTCAGCATCGCGCCCGTGTTCGAGCTGCCCCTCATGTATGCCGTGGGCGTCTGGGCGACGCGCACCCCGTCGGCCCGGATCATCCGCCACGCGGCGCTATTGGCCGTGGTCTATTACGCCGCACTGGCCCTGGCGCGGGAGCCCTGGCACGTCTATCCCCTGCAGGTGCTGGGGGCCGCCCTGGTCGCCGTCACCAACGGGCTCGCCATCACCTTCTTCCAGGATTTCCTCCCGGGACAGGCGGGCACGGCCACCAACATCTACATGAACGCCTGGCGCATCGGCTCCACCGCCGCCTTCGTGGCATTCGGCTTCCTGGCCGGGACCCTGGGCTTCCGCGGCGTCTTCGCCGCCTGCGCCGCGCTGTGCGGGGTCGCCTGGCTCATCATGCTGCGCTGGCCGCCCCGGCCAAGCCGCGACGGCGGTCCCGACTCGTCGGACCACGATTTCGTCCCGTCCGACGCCCGCCCCGGCACGAGCAGCGCCCGACTGCGGTAGCCGTCGGAGTCGCGCCGGGGATGCCCCGGATTGCTATCTTGCCCTCACCCCATGGGCCCCCTCCGGAAAATCCTCGTCTTCATCCTCATCACCTCGACGCTCATCCTCCTGGGGAGGCTGGCCGGCCGCTACCTGCCCTCCCGTGGCGGCCACGCGGGCCCGAATCCCGCCGGAGAGGCCCGGGAAGCCGGCGCCGCCGGAGACTCCACCAACGCCTTGCCCGACCTGGTCGGCGACACCTCGGGGGGCCGTTGGAGCGAGAAGCTGTTCCTGCCCCTGGCCCGGACCTATTCCCTGCCGGACAAGAACATCCGCCGCAAGACCGGCTACTGGGAGATCATCTTCCCCAAGGGCAAGCCCATCCACGAATACGCCCTCGCCATCGAGAAGACCTGCGCGCGTTCCGGCATCAAGGTGCTGCGGGGATCCGAGCTGCGGCCGTCCAACCAGGGGGTGGAATACCACCTGGAAAGCGAGGGCCATGCCATCAAGCTGCGGGCCAGCCTGGGCAAGGTCTTCATGGCGGGATCGGCGCGCCTCGCCATCGTGTTCACCCGCCTGGATTCCCTGAAGGAGACCCAGCTCGCGGCCCTCGAGGACGCGCCCTGGGAGAAGACTCTGATCGTCGATCCCTATGCGGGCAACCCGGTGCTGAAGAAGGTCCGCTATACCAGGCCCCGCAACGAGGTGCTGGCCGAGCTGCGCATGGAGCCGTCGTCCTATCCGTACCTGGATCCCGGCCGCAAGGCCCTGTACATCCACCTCGGCGAAGAGGAGGTGGAGAAGCTGGTTGCCGAGGCCCTGGACAGCCTGCCCGGGGCCCGGGGCTTCGCCAGCAAGTACGGGGATCGGGCCATCGAGAACCAGCCGCTGCTGGAGAAGCTATTCCGGCAGACCGTGGCGAGGAACCTGATCTTCCTCGATCTCACAGGATCGCCGCGCAGCCTGACCCGCGGCGTGGCCGGCGGCCTCGGGGCCCGCTACCGGATCTCCCAGGTGGACAAGGACAGCCTGGGCGTGGCCGAGGAGCTGGCCGGGCGCGCGGCCGTGGCGCAGAAGACCGGCGAGGCCGTGTGGGTGATCGCCTATTCTCCCGAAGCCTTCCGCGGCCTGGAGCAGGCGATCGCCGAGAACGAATCGCGCATGGCCGAAACCGGCCTCGAGCTGGTGACCTTGAGCCGCCTGTCCGCTCCCAAGGGCGGGCCCGCCGACCCGGCGCAGCGTGCGGCAAAACCGCCCGCGGCCGCGGCGCCGGGCAAGCCCGCGACGAAGCCTGAGACGAAACCTGTCGCGGCGCCGGCCGCGAAGCCGGCCCCGGCGACCTCCGGGAAGCAGGCCAAGGGCGCGCCGAAGAAGCCGGTTCCGGACGCGAAGGCGCCGACTCGGAAGCCGCCCAAGACGGCTCCGACGAAGTCGCCGCCGGAGAAGAAGGCGCCGCCCAAATCGGCGCCGACGAAGAGGCCGTGACGCCTCCGGGGCGTATAGCTATTTATTAGGTCCATCAGGAGGCCGCACATGCCCAAGCTCGGGGTCAACATCGATCACGTCGCCACCATCCGCGAGACCCGCAAGGTGCGGGAACCCGATCCCGTCGCGGCCGCCGTCCTCTGCGAGCTGGCGGGAGCGCACGGCATCACGGTGCACCTGCGCGAGGACCGGCGCCACATCCAGGAGCGCGACGTGCGCCTGCTGCGCCAGACGGTGAACACCCTCAACCTGGAGATGGCCGCCACCCCGGAGATGCTGCAATTCGCCATCGACCTGCTGCCGGACATGGTGACTTTGGTGCCCGAGCGGCGCGAGGAGCTGACCACGGAGGGGGGATTGGACGTGGTCACCAAGGTGGACGAGATCAGCCGCTTCGTCGCCTCGCTGCAGAAGCACAACGTGGCCGTGTCGCTGTTCATCGATCCCGAGCTGTCCCAGGTGAAGGCCGCGGCCCGCACCGGGGCCTACTTCATCGAGCTGCACACCGGGGCTTATGCCAGCGCCTACGATCTCGGCGACGCCGACTGGGAAGAGGAGCTGGCCAAGCTGGCCAACATGGCCCAGGTGGCCCAGAAGAGCGGCCGCACGGTGAACGCCGGCCACGGCCTCAATTACCGCAACGTGGGACCGGTGGCCGCGATCGACGGCCTCTGGGAGCTCAACATCGGCCATTCCATCGTGAGCCGCGCGGTGCTGGTGGGCATGGATCGCGCCGTGCGCGACATGCTGGCCCTCATCGAGAAGAAGAAAGAATAGGATCCATCCGCCGGGCCCCGGATCGCGGGCCTCAGTTCCACAGCGTCCACTCGATCCCGTAGCGGAAGTTGACGCCGGGAGGATGCACGCCCGGCTCGGTGGCGTAGCGATCGTGGTTGAAGTTCATCCCCTTGAAGTAGAGCAGGAAGCTGCGGATCTTCATGCTGGCCCGGAAATCCAGCGCCAGGTATTCGTCCAGCTTGCGCAGCGAGCTCTTCCCCTGCAAATCGGGCACCCAGGCGTAGCGGGTCGAGAACCATTCCCATCCCCAGCCCACGGTCGCGAGCAGCTTGCCGTCCACCAGCAGGCGTTCCCACCCCAGCCTGCCCTTGAAGACCCGCGCGGGCAGCATGCGATTGTCCAGGTCGGCGCGCACCGCATCGTCCTCGGCCAGGGCCGCCAGCAGGAACTGGTTGCGGAGGTCCAGTGACCAGTTCCCCAGGCTGAGCCCCAGGGACAGGTGCCAATCGAGCCGCTGCAGGCGATCCCAGTTCCGCAGCCGCAGGGCCAGGGAGTCGGCCAGCTTGTCGCCGTCGCAGGCGGCGCCGCCGGCATAGCCGTAGATCGCATCCGCCAGGTCCGCGCAGGCGTCCGGAGACGGGAGCACATAGGGCAGCCAGGCGCCCTCGGAAACCGCGTAGCCAGCGCCGCCTCCCAACCGCACGAAGGGAAGCTCGAGGCCCAGGGAGCCGCGCAGGTCCAGGTCGGAGCGCGGATCGAGATCCGGGGAGGGATAGCGGAACAGGGCCGGATTGTGACGGTACAGGTATTCCCAGTCCGGATCGCGGCGCTCGTAGCCGGCCCCGGCCTCGGCCCGCAGGCCGACATGCCGCGTGGAAATCAGGTCGAGCTCGGCCGCGGCGCCCAAACGGGGCAGCCAGGACACTCCGCCATCCATGCGGCTCATCCGCCCCAGGCCCGCCTGTCCGTCGAAGACCAGGCCCCGGAATCCGGGGCGTATGCCGAAGGTTACGGATTGGGCGTCGAGCCACCCCTCGTCGGCGGCGCCGCGGCCGGCC
>CBILQL010000549.1:0-3975 GCA_966238865.1 uncultured bacterium | reverse complement strand
CGAAGCACCCCGTGAACAGGCCCAGGGAGGTGACCAGGGCCGAGGTGATTAGGAATCGGGAATATTTCATGATAATGTCCTCTTCTGATGGAACTATTGGATCAGCAATGGCGACTGTTCGGGGTGGATTTCCGGTTTTGCCTGACTCACACGAGTCGTCCGTTCAAAGGAGCAACAAGGTGTTTCCATCCTGTTGCTAGAAGGTTTCTTTCGATCCCGTCCCGGCCAGGCCGCTGCGCTCCCCGGCTGCCTTGGAAAGGGCGCCGGAGTAGCTGACCACACGGATCCAGGGGCCCTGTCGCAGCGCCTCGGAGAATAGACGGAGGCTGTCGGAGGACCGGGTGCGATACAGCGCGCCGCCGGGAATGACGATGCTGTCCAGGGGTTGCGGAGCGGCGGCGGCCAAATCCGGGTTTTCCCGCACCTTCCGCAGCATCCTCGCCAGCCCTTTTGCATTATTGGCCTTGTGCATGGTGAGGGCGAAGCGGAAGACCTCCTCCCGCGAGGAATCGAAGACGGGAGAGCGGGGATAGACGTGCTTGCGGTAGGCGGAATCGTCCGCCATGAGGCGGACCAATCCCACCGTGTCCCCGCGGCGCGCGCGCGCGCAGAGCGTGTCCAGGAGGGCGGCGAGGCCACGGACGCTGTCCGTGCCCAGGATGGAAGGACGCGCGGCGCCCGGCCGCTCCGGGACCGGCGCGGGGGCCGATGCCGAGACCTGCGCGTGAGTCGAGGCGGATGCCGACGCAGCAGTCCCGTTGGGCGGTCTATCACCGCCCTCGAGGCTTTCCCTATCCTTGTTTCCCAGGCACCCGGACAGGCTGGCCATGGCTATCAGTGCCGTGGCGAAGTGCCGGATGCGGGACGGGGCGCCCGCCAGGGTGCGGGTGGCGCGAGGGGAATGCGGGGATTGCGGGTCAAAGGGCATAGGTGATTCCGAGGGTGAAATTGGGGCCGGGGACCGTGCGGCGCACGACGAGTCCGCCTTGGCGGGTGATGAATTCGGCGTCCGTGAGATTCCGGGCGGTGAACTTGAGCTTAAGATGCCTGGACAGCCTCTGCGAATAGGCATATTCGAGGCTTTCCCGGGCGTCCTCGAAGACGTCGGGCAGATCGTCCACGCCCACCTTGGTGAGGCGCTCTCCCACCCGGTTGTAGAGCAGGGACATCTGGAGGGAACCTTTGAAGGCTTCATAGAAAAGCATGAGGTTCACGAGGTACGGGGACTGGCCCTGGATGGTCCGCTTCCGTTCGCCGTCCACCTCGGAATGGATCAGGGTGAAATTCGCGACCACCTGGAACGGGGAGAGCGCGGGATGCAGTCCTCCGAGCCTGGACCTGGCCTCCGCCTCCGCCCCGGCGAGGTAGGCGGACGGGGCGTTGACGAACTGGCCTTCGTTGTTGCTGGAGATCTGGCTGATGCGGGTTTCCACCGGATCGGTGAAGCGCTTGTAGAAACCGGACAGGGCCACCAGGTCGCCGGGCGTCGGGAAGAACTCCCACCGGAGATCGTAGTTGTGGATTTCCGTGGGCTTGAGGTCGATGTTCCCCACCGTCTCCAGGGCCTCCAGGTAGGAGACGTATTTCATGGGGGACATCTCGCGGTATTCGGGGAAGGAGTAGGTCCGCGCATAGGAGGCCCGCAGGTTCTGCGCCGCGGTGACGGGGAAGACCAGGGATAGGGCCGGCAGGAGCCGGACGATGTCGTATCCGAACGGGACCTCGCAAAGGTCCTCGCCGTCCGGGCATTCCGCGGCCGCCTTCTCGGCCGGCGTCAGCGTGCCGAAGGTGGAATGGGAGACCCCCGCCACGCGGGCCCCGTTGAGGCGCAGGCCCGCGATGGTCCGGATCGGCCATTGCCAGTCGAGATCCACCTGGCCGTGCACGGCCCATTGGCGATCGTCGACTTCGTATTCGTCCTTTGGGTTCAGGGTGCGGTTGGTGATGTAGCCCGTATCCGAGGTGCCGTCGAAGGCTCCCATGAAATCCTCGTAGGGGCCATGCCGGGCCTCGGAGTTGTAGAGCCGCGCCGAGGAGACGTAGGTCAGGCGCTTGACCTCGTACGTCCGCCCCTTGTCGAAGCCGAAGGCTCCCAGCTTGAGCCGCGATTCCCGGAACCAATCCTCGCCCAGGGGGACCGGGATGTCCAGGTCGAGCTTGGCGCCCATGCCGCCTTCCTCCAGGTCGTACCAGTAGCGGTCCTGGAGCCCGCCCGTGGCGGCGACGACGTAGGGGAAATCCGGGTTGTAGGCGGTGTCCGCGGGATCGTCCACGAAATACTTGCTGAACCTGCGATCCGGCTCGTGGCGGCTGGATCCGGACAGGGCCAGCATCCAGTTCAGCTTGTAGGGCGTTTCCGATTCCCAGGGGTCGAAACGGTGCTCCCCTTCCAGCTGGCCATTGAGCAGGGTTTGGCGGGAATTGGAGAGGATGTAAAGCAAGGTGGTGTCCGGATCCAGCTCGCGCAGCCCGTACACCCGGGTCACCTCGTCCTCCCATTCCCGGTTCGCCAGGACATTGAGGCGGTACTTGTGATCCGGGGAATGCAGGTAGCTCGCGGTTCCCAGGATCCCCCACAGGACGCTCTGGGTGCTGAGCTCGCTGGTCGTCCGGTCGGACAGGAAGGGCTGCTTGTCGTTGTCGAGGCCGACCCGGCCCACGAATTCCTCGTCGAAGGACCATTTGCCCGAGTAGCTGGAGCTGAAGAGCCATCCGGCCACCCGGTCGTCCCCGAGGGGGATGCGGTTGCCCATGGTCAGCCCGTATCCCTGGTTCAAGGGGGCCCGCATGGAATGCGGCGTCCAGATGTTGGGAAGGGAGGCCAGGATCTCCTCCTGGCGCGCCTTCCTCTCGGCCGCCGTGGCGCCGAGGGCCTCGTTGCGGTGATCGAAAGTCTCCTCCGGGATGCCGTCCGGGTAGTCGCGGCTGCCGTCCTCGACGCCCAGCCAGTCCAGGCTGCCCCCGTCGTAGGTGAGCATGGAACCGAAGGTGGAACCGGGCCCGTAGCCGGCGGTGGCGGAAACTTCCAGGACGCGGCCGTCGGGGATGTCCTTGGTGCGGATCTGCAGCGCGCCGCCCCCGAACTCCGCCGGCTGGTCGGCGGTGAAGGACTTGGTCACCACCAGGTTCTCCAGGAGGCGGGTGGGGAAGAGGTCGAGAGGGATGACGCGCTTCTCGAAATTCGGCGAGCTGAGGCTCAGCCCGTTGAGCTGCACGTTCACGTACCGCTCGCCGAGGCCCCGCACGTACACCAGCCCGTCGCCGGCGATGGAGATGCCGGACACGCGCTTGACGGCCGCGGCCGCGTCGCCGTCGGGGCTCTTGGAGACCTGCTCGGCGGAGATGCCGTCGCTGACGCCGGGGGCGTTCTTCTGCGCGAACAGCAGGCCCGCGTCGCTGGCCTTGCCCGCCTTCCCGGTGACGCGCACCTTCTCGCCCTGCACGGCCTTGTCGGGCAGGCGGAGCCGCCGCAGCGCGCCCTTGCCCGCCGCGACCGCCAGGGACTCCGCCGTGAGCGGGGCGTAGCTGGGATGCGTGACGAGCAGGGCGTACAGGCCGGGTTCCAGGTCGGCGAAGCCGAAGTTGCCGTCGGCGTCGGTCTCCGCGGACTTCTCGCGGCCGACCAGGATGATCCGGGCTTTGGCAATCACGGTGCCGCTCATCTCGGACACGACCCGGCCCGCGAGGGATCCGCGGCCGGGAGCCGTGCCGGGCAGCGGCGGGCTTTCGGCGGCCGGGCCTTCCTCCGGGACCGGGCCGGCCGCCGCGGCCGTGTCTTCGGCCATGCGCAGGGAATCCACGCGGTCGGCCCAGGCGTCGGAGAGGGTGTCGACGGCGTGCGCGCTGTCCGCGCGCGGCGCCGCGGCCGCGCTGTCCGCCGGGGCGGGGGGAGCGAGGTCGGGCGCGGGGATGTCGATGCCGCCCGCACCGTCCCGGGCGGCGATGGCGTCCGTCGCCGGGTCCAGCGCCTCGCTC
>CBILQL010000548.1:0-3976 GCA_966238865.1 uncultured bacterium | reverse complement strand
CGACGAATTACCTCGTTTCCCGGCAGAAGGACGACTCGGTGCGCAACGTCTCCATCGGCGTCTCCGTGGCCGGCCTCGCGCTGGCGGCGGCCCTCATCGCCTGGAAAGAGGACTGGGGCGCGGCCTGGGCCATCCTGGTTTCGAGATTCCTGCTGGCGGCCTTCACGTACCGGCTCTACCTGGCGGCCGAGAGGAAGTCCGTATGAATGCCGCCGGGACCGGTCCGATTGCGTATTTCACCTACCAGCTGGGCAATTACAGCGGTGCCGCTTTCCAGGCGCTGGAGCTGGCGGGAAGGCTGTGTCCGACCGGTTTCATCATCTTCAACCGGGACGCGCAGGGCAAAGCCGGCAGGAGGCGCCCCTACCCGAACGTGCTTGTCGTCGACCTTCCCCGGAACAAGCTCCTGCAGGCGGGCTGCGTCCTCGGCATGGCCCTCCGTGCCAGGGTGCGGATTTTCCATCTGCACGGCTTCGTGCCCATGGGGCTGCTGGCCGGTATCCTGCTCGGCGGGAAGATTGTGCTGAAGAGCACCTTGGCCGGCGAAGACGACGCGGTGAGCCTGGCGGGGACCAGATGGGGCCGGCTCAAGCTCTGGGCGCTGCGCTTCGTCGACGTGAACGTGGTCCTGTCGGAGCAGCTCAGGCGGCTGAACCTTCCCCGCCTGGGCCCGGAGAGGATCCGCAAGATCCCGAATGGCGTCGTCCTCGGGAGCGATCCCCCTGGGAAGGGCCCCATATTCTGCACCGTTGGGGTCATTTCCCCCAGGAAAAGGACGCTTGAAGCGATCCTGTACTTCCATAGGAACTACGCGCACATCCCGGGGGCCAAGCTGTACGTGGTCGGCCCGGCTTCCCAGGCGGACGGGCTCGCGGAGCTCGATGCGGCCTACGTGGAGAGATGCCGGGCCGCCGCCGGCCCCGTAGGCGCGGTGGAATTCACCGGCAAGCTCTCGAAGCCGGAGACCCGGAAGATATACAGGGCATCCAAGGCGCTCATCTTCTTCTCCGAGCGGGAAGGGATGCCGAACGTGCTGCTCGAAGCCATGGCGGAAAACTGCGTGCCGATCGTGACGCCGATCGGGGGCGTGAGCCGCGAGATCATCGAGCCCGGCAGGGACGGGTTCGTCCTGGAAAGCCTGGATGACGCCGTACCCATGCGGGATATCGACGCGGTGTCGGAATCCAAGGCGCCATACGAGAGGATCAAGGCCCGGTTCCGCATCGAGACGGTGGCCGCCGAATACGAATCGCTGTACGGAGCGTTGACCGCATGATGTCCGCGAGGTTCCTGGTCAGGGGATGCCTCTACGCGCTCCTCCTCCTGCTTCCCTTCCTGGCGTCGCTCCGGGAGATCATGCCGATTGTCAGGGTGTCCGGGTCGACCCTGATGGGGTTTTCCAAGGAAATCGTCATCCTGTTCCTCTTCTCCGCCTGCTTCCTCGCCTCGCTTGGGTCCTGGAGGACCCTGAAAGTCACTCCGGCGCTCCTGCTGGTGCTCGCGTTCATCGCCTGGGGAAGCGCGCATCTCCTCTCCCTGGCAGGCGCCGGCCAGGCCATGGACAGCTGGAGGTGGCAGTATCTCTATCCCGTAATGGCTGCTTCGTTGCTGGTGTACGGCATGAACTTCCGCGCCGGCTCCCCTCTCCTCACCTTGGATTCGCTGGCGAAAATCGTGGTCCTCCAGGCGGCCGTGGTATCCGCCGTCGCCATCGTCGAGATCCTGCATCCCGACATCCGCTACCTCCTCTACGGCAGCTACTACGAGGAGATGAAGTACATCCTCTCCATTCCCGGATTCAGCAACGTGCGGTCCGCGTCGACTCTCGGAAATCCCATCAACCTGGGAGTCTTCCTCCTGTTCGCCCTGGTGAACGCGGCCTACCTCGCGGCGTCGCGGGGCGGCCGGAACCGGCGGTTGGCGATCCTCGCCGTATGCCTCGCATGTCTCGGGGGCATCGTCCTTACCCTGAGCCGGACGGCCTATCTGATCCTCGGAATCCTGGCGCTGGTCCAGCTCCTGGCGAGCCTGCAGTCAAGGAAGCTTTCCGTCACGACGATCACATTGATCGGACTGGTGGCGGCGGCGGTCGTGGCGGGCCTTCCATGGCTCTGGGAGACGTTCGGGGAAAGCCTTGGGCATGCCCAGCAAAGGCTGTCCATGCTGGCCGAGCTGGGATCCTTCTCCGAGGATCCGCGGGTGGAGAATTGGAGGCGGTTCCTGGCGGCGTGGAGCGACAACTGGGTGTCGATGATCTGGGGCGCCGGCCTCGGATTGTCGAACTCGGCCGGCAAGGACGGGACTTTCATCGTCGAGAACAGCTTCGTCTCGATCCTGGGGGAGCTCGGGCTGGTCGGCCTCATCCTCTACCTGCTCATCCTGGCTTCCATGCTGAGGAACTGGCTGGTATTGACGGATTTGGGCCGGCAGTCGCCGGAGATCCGGAAGGAGGCGCGGTATTTCGGGAATTTCCTGGTGCTCTTCCTGGTCTGCTCCCTGAGCATCGACGCCTACAGGAACAGCCCCTTCTCGGCGTACTTCTGGATCCTCTTCGCCTACGGCGAGCTCAGGATCGCGGAGCTGCGGAAGGCGCCGGGGAACGGGAGGTCGAATGCCGAAGGTTGAGATCCTGATCTCCACCATGGACAAGGGCGTCGCCGCGGTCCTGGAAAGGATCCGGAACGCCGAGGGAACCCTCCGATTCCTCGTCATCCAGCAGACCGCGGAAGCCGCCGCCGGGGAATACGGCGCGGGGTCCATGCGGCACCTGGTCTTCCGGGAGAAAGGCCTGTCGCGGAGCCGGAACCGGGCGATCCAGCACGCCTCGGGAGAGTACTGCCTGTTCGCCGACGAGGACGTGGATCTCCTGCCCGGTATCGGCGATACCGTCGCGGAAGCCTTCGAAAACCATCCGGAGGCCGATCTCATCACCTTCCAGGTCGCGACGCCGGGAGGAGGCTTCTTCAAGGACTACGCGAAAGGCAGCCGCTGGCACACGCGTCGGACGCTCGGCAAGGTGTGCTCCGTGGAGATCGCCTTCCGTCCCGATCGGCTCCGGGAGAAAGGCGTCCGGTTCGATGAAAGCTTCGGGCTTGGCGCCCCGTACGCCACGGGAGAGGAGTTCGTGTTCCTGAACGACTGCATGGACCGGGGCCTCAGGATCCTCTACAAGCCGGTCCCCATCGTGCTGCATGCCCCGGAGAGCTCGGGCGCGCGCCACGACGCGGCCATGTGCCGGTACCGCGGCGCCATGCTCGCGCGCGCCTACGGCCCCGTATTCGGAGCCGCGGCCGCGGCTCTTTTCGCCTTCAGGAAATACCGGGAGTACCGGGGCCGCATGAGCCTGCCGGGCTTCCTGGGAGCCATGCTATCGGGCCTCGTGGAATACTCCCGATCCGGGCGGAAGCGGCGCAGGCCGGTCACCAGGACGACATCCTGACGGCGAGCGGCTCCAGCCTGAGGCTCACGCCGGCCTTGCCCGGATGCCCGACCGTGGCCGTTTCCGTGGGCGAAGCATTGACGGCGACGAGATGGTTCCTGCCCCCATGCGCTCCGGTCAGTACCACCGCGGTCCCGGAAATCGCGGCGCCCTTGCTGGCGAGCGCCCGCACCATCGGGTAGGCGCCCTGCAATTCGCGGGACAGGGAATCCAATCCCGGCAGGAATCCCGCATCGGGATGCTTCATCGCGTCCCGCAGGGAGAAGAACAGGATGCCCTCCGCCCCGGCGGATAAGGCGAGGAAGGACATGGCCCGGATTTCGGCCAGCGTGGGATAGCGGTACCGGCGCGCGTCGAGCTTCGGTGAATATGCGTGCTTCGCATAGGCCTGGAGGATGGTCCAGACCTTTCCGCCCGTCCGGGTCCGGATCTTCGCAGTGGCATGGTAGGCCTGCATGGGCTCCCCCTCCGCTCCGGCGTAGGCGGAGGTGAGGTGGATCCGCGCCGGATCCCCGATGGCCTCCCAGTGGGGACTCT
>CBILQL010000547.1:0-3976 GCA_966238865.1 uncultured bacterium | reverse complement strand
CTGTGAGCAGGCGTCGACCTGCTGATTCGCCGGGGCGAGGCCGGAATCGCCCGCCGCGAAGCCGATCTCGCCGTCGTGCTCTACCGCCTGGCCCTGATCCGCAGGGACGAGGCCCAGGCCCAGTCCTCGGTGGACGCCCTCAAGGCTTCCCTGGCCAAGGACCGCGATCAGCTCCAGACCTACCAGCAGGTGCTGGAAGAAGTGAAGAACAAGAGGACGCCATGAGACACATCGACCCCGCCGTCCCTGCGCACAGGATCGCCAAAGCCCATTCCTGCCTGCTGGTTCTCGCCGCCGCCCTCCTTTCGGCCCCCGCGGCCGTCACGGCCGCCGCGGATCCGGCGGCCGACGCCGCGAAGACCGCCGCCGCCCCGGCGACGCCCGGAACCCCGATCGAGGTCCTGGAGTCCAGGCTCGACGCGGCCTTCAAGGCCCGCAGCCCCGAGGCCGTCGCCGCTCCCGACCTGTATGCCGCCGCCAAGGCCCGCCTCGGCGAGGCCCGGACCCTGTGGCAGGACGACCCGGAGGCCGAGGAGACCAAGGCCTCCCTCAAGGCCTGCTCGCTCCTGACCGAGGCCGCGGTGGTGCAGATCCGGACCCAGGCCCTGCAGGTCGAGAAGGCCCGGCTCGCCGATCAGCGCGCCCAGGCCCTGGGCGATCTCGCCCTCATCCACGACGAGATCAACAAGCTGGAGCGGAGCCATTCCTCCAGCCTCAAGGCCGATCTCGACGAGGCAAAGCGCAAGGCCGCCCAGGCCCGCGAGGAGGCGGAGAAGAAGTTCGGCGAGCTGAACAGCGCCCTCATCCAGGTGCGCAAGGACGCCCGCGGCACCATCATCTCCATGTCCGACATCCTCTTCGACGTGGGCAAGGCCACCCTGACGCCCGATCTCAAGACCAGCCTGGCCAAGATCGCCGGCATCCTCACCGTCTACAAGGACGCCAACGTGCTGGTGGAGGGGCATACCGACAACGTGGGCGGCGAGGAATACAACCAGAAGCTCTCGGAGAAGCGCGCCGGCAACGTGATGGAGTTCCTGATCAACCCCGGCGGCATCCCGGCCTCGCGCCTCAACTCCCAGGGGTACGGCTTCAGCAAGCCCATCGCCGACAATGCCACCAAGGAAGGCCGCCAGAAGAACCGGCGGGTGGACCTGGTGATCATGGACAAGAAGCTGCAATAAGCGCAATCGGCCGCCGGACGCGGCCGCCTTGCGTCCGGGCCGTGGTTTCCCGCTCCCGAAGTGCGGGCGGATTGCCGGTCGCCGCTCATGCCGCCAGGCTGGTTTCCGAGGATTCCGGCTCCCCGAAGCTCAGCCGATCCGCGGCCATGGCCTTGAACCGGGTGACGCGGCGGGTCACCGCCACGCGGGAGACGCCCAGGACGCGGGCCACCTGGGCGTGGGTGAGCCCCTGGCCGAACGTCAGGTACAGGACGCGCCGGGTGATGGGGTCGGTCATCTTGAGCAGGGACTCCACTTCCATGCGGTCGTCGGCCCCCAGGCCGGTTTCGGCGTCCTGCCAGGCGGAGCGCTCGTCGAAGAAGCGGCTGACGCCCTCCCGTTCGCGCTTGCGCTCCTCCATGCGGGAGAGGCAGCGGTTGACGGCGATGCGGTAGATCCAGGTCTTGGGGGAGCTCGCCCCCTGGAATCCAGGCAGTCCCCGGCTCACGTTCATGAAGGTCTCCTGCACCATTTCGTGGGCCTCGTCCCGGTTCTGCACGTATTTCAGGCAGAGCCGGAACGTCATCCCGGCGTATTGGCGGTAGAGATCCTCCAAGCGCCACGGGGAGCTGCAAGGGGTCATGCGTTCCATCCTTTTTCCCTTTCTGCGGCCTGCCTGAAAGCGGACGGCCGGTCCTGGAAAAGTAAGCGGGAAGGATGCGGAAGGGATGGCGAACGAAGTGAAAAGTGCTTACGTATAGTACGCAGAGCAAAACGCAATTCTGAAAAGAAAATGCCATAATTCGTCAAAATACGTCTATTTATGCGTACGTATGACATATAAAAATTCAGAATCGAGGAAAAAAACAGCTAGCAAAAAGCCGGGCTTCAGCCTACTTTGGAAACGTGGAAAAGACCCAGCCCGACGTGTTCCAGTACATGGACTACCGGATGTTCCTCAAGGAGCATTTCGCCTACCTGAAGGCGCTGGATCCGGCCTTTTCCCAGCGCAAGTTCTCGCGCAGGATATCCGCGTCGTTCGCCGAGTCCGGGCACCTGACGGCCATCGTCAAGGGCCGCAAGAACCTGACCCAGGACTTGCGCGTGAAGCTCGCCCATGAGCTCGGGTTCCGGGACAAGGCGTTCGATTACTTCAATCTCCTGGTGCAGTACAACCAGGCCAGCCCCGAGGAGAAGCACCACTTCTTCCAGCAGCTCGCCAAGTTCAAGGAATCGGCGGTGCGCATCCTCTCGGAAGGCGAGTGCAAGGTATATTCCCAATGGCATTACTGCGTGGTCTGGAACCTGTTCAGCATCCACACCGGCCAGCGGAATCCGGCGGAAATCGCGAAGCTGGTCACGCCATCCATCACCCCGTCCCAGGTCGAGGACGCCATCCGCCTCCTGCTGGAGCTGAAGCTGATCGTCAAGACCGCGAACGGCTACGCCGTGAACCAGGACCGCCATCTCGACACGCCCAAGCAATACAGCCCCGCCGAGCGGGAGGTCTGGGGGATGGTGCTCAAGCAATGGCACGGCCAATTCATGGAAATGGCCCCGCGCATGCTGCAGCAGGTGGGCCCGGATCAGCGCTGTTACGACACCCTGGTGTTCTCGGTGTCCCAGGCCCGGTTCGCGAAGGTCAAGGAGCGGGTGCAGGACTTCCTCGATGAGATGCGCGAACTGCTGAACAACGACCGCGGGGAGGACCGGGTCTGCACGCTCAGCGTGCAGCTTTTCCCCAATACCCGGGTCAAGGCCGTCCCATGAGGAATGCTTTGCTACAATTTCCGATCATGGGAAGGATGGCATCCGCGTTTCGGCTCCGCGCGTTCCCGATCCTTTTGGCCGCGCTCGTGGGCGCATGCACGTCGGTCGAAGACGAAGACTTCCGGGACCCAAAACCCTGCGGGACGAGCTGCGGGGGCGGGAATCCGCCGTCCTTCCGGTTCGACGCCCCGTTCACGGGCACGGCCGAGCTTTTCGCCGCCACCCAGAACCCGGTGATGGATGCGGTTCCATTCCTGAGCCTTGAGCTGGCGGGCGTGGACAGCTTCCGCCTGGAGAAATCCGACCTGGATTCCATCCTGCGAACCGACAGGTTGGATACGGTGCTCAAGTACACGCTTTCCGATTCGGGATGGAAGCGGCATCCGGAAGCCCAGTTGGAATTCAACATGGTTTTCCGGTCCGGCGATTCGGCCTGGCTGATTCCCGGCATCAGCTACTGGAAGGGCGGGCTCGACTCGGATCAGGTCTTCCAGGTGGCGGCCTTGGCGCCCCTCGACACGTTCCGGGGAAAAGTCGCGCTGCCGCCCGATGACGTGAATACCATCAGCAATCCGCCCCAGGATCATCTCTACTTCGCGGGTACGCCGTTCCAATCGCGGATCGGGTTCGACAGCAGCTTCGTGCTCAACGCCTTCCCCTCGGAATCACCGGTTTTGCCCAGAATCTTCCGGTATCGCGAAAAGGCGCAAAGCGGCAGCAAACACAGTCACCAGATCACCTTGTTGCAGTCCAAATCTCCGCTTTCGGAAGATTCTGCACAAGTGCTGACTTTCGATATCCTGGTCGATTCCATCCCGACATCCTGGATGCCTTGAGGCCGGAATTTTCCGGAAGCCTCTTCCCATCCGATCCGTTACATTTTCATTTCATGTCTGGTCCAACGCAAATTCCACATCCGCGTCGCATCGTGCTTCGCTCAGGAAAGGATTGACCTATGAAAAGTGGAACGGATTCCGTGCTGGAGCGCGACGCGTCTCCTCCTGCCACGCCCTTCCAGTTTCCGACGGAAATCATGGACTGGG
>CBILQL010000546.1:0-4005 GCA_966238865.1 uncultured bacterium | reverse complement strand
CATGACAATTACGAGGAGGCGGCCGCCTGCTACCGGGAGGCGGCGGAGCTCCACCCCCACGATCAGGTGCTGTCCCGCATCCTGTACCTGAAGCACCGCTACCGGGCGCTGGCCTCCGACCCGCGGGACTACCGCAATCTCTTCCGCGACTATCCGCCGGCCTGGATGCGGGACCTGGGCCCCCGGGGCGAGGAGGAGCGGGCCCTGCTCGACCGCATCCTGGCCGGGAACCTGGGATCCTACATCCTCATGAACTGGCACGAGCCCAGGCCGCCGGGCGACTCCGCCCGGACCGCCGCCGCCCTGGACACCGCCTTGCGGCTGTTCACCACCCTGCACGCCCTGGATCCGTACGAGCCGCTGTACGTGGATTCACTGGCGAACATCCGCTGGCGCCGCGGCGAGCTCGCGGCCAGCGACAGCCTATATGCCCTGCTCGCGGACATGGATCCGCTCGGCGACGAGAGCACCCTTTTCCGCCTGGCCTGGGTGCGCTACAAGCGGGGCGCCACCGCCGGGCTCTCCGATCTCCTGGGGCGCTGCCCGGCCTATGCCGAGGATCCCCGCTACCTCACCATGGAGGGAGCCCTGGCGCTGGAACGCGGCCGTGAGGGCAAGGCTTTCCAAGCCCTGTCCAAGAGCCTCAAGCTGGACAAGGCCCTGGGAGAGACGCACTCCCTGCTCGCAGAATATTATCGCCGCCGCGGCGACGCCGCCGCCGAGGCTTTGCACCGGCTCTGGCTGAAACGGAGCACCTGAGGCCATGGCGGAATCCCGTTCCCACTCCGTCCGCGAAGCCGCCCGAAGCCTGCCGGGCTTCGTCTACGTGCTTATCCTGCTGGGCGGGCCATGGGCCGCGCTGCCCTATCTTTCCCGCACGGAATCCCCGTGGTTCCGGGCGGCCCTGGCGGCGGCGGCCCTCGCGCCCTTTCCGGCCGTGGCCTTCCTTCCCTACAACTGGCTGCTTCTGGGGCTGGCCCTGGCGGGATGGAACGTCCTCTGGGGAATAGTCGTGCTCGCATGCTGCCCGCCGGATCGGCCGCAGTCCCCTTCCGTCCCGGCCCCGCGGCGCCTCAAGCGTTCCCTCGGCCTGGCTCTGGCGGGGGCCCCCCTGGCAGTGCTGCTGACCAGCCTGGAGCAATGGCTGTCCGACGCCCTCTGGAGCTCGTTCTATCCCGTGAACGCCTCCCTGGATTCCATCTCCTCCGAGCTCGGCGCTGTCTGGCTCGGTTTCGGCCTCCTCCTGTTCTTCTCCGCCCTGCAGTCCACCCGGGAGCAGGATTCCTGGAGCCCCACGAACCTGGCCGGGCTCATCCTGCTGGTGGCCGGCGCCCACCTGGTGGCCAACCAGGCCCACCTGCTGCTGGTGGCCATTCCGCTGTGGCAGGTGCAGGAACTGGCCATCTTCCCGCCCTGGCTGGATCGCCTGCGCCACATCCTCTTCTTCGCCCTCTGGTTCGTGGCCGCGCCGCCGCTGGTGCATGCGGCCTTCCGCGCCGCCCGTTCCGGACGGAAGTTCCTCGGCGGTTTCCTGCGGGGGCTGGCCTCCCTGGCCCTGGGCATGGCCGGCCTGGCGGCGGCCACGGGCCTGCCGATCAATTACGCCATGCTGGCGGGGCAGCATTACGAGAAATCCGGCACCCCGACCCGCGCCATCCCGTGGTACTCCAAGGCCCTCGCCTGGAGCCGATCCGATCCGCTCAAATCGTACCTCCAATTCCGCGTGGCCCTGCTCCACCGCAAGAGCGGCAACCTGGAGGAGGCCAAGGAGGCCTTCATCCGCGTGCTGGTGAAGTACCACCACGACTCGCGCCTGCTCCTGGAGGCACAGGAATTCCGCGACCGCCTGGAGAAGCATGGGCAGGACGGCGACAGCGCGCTGCCGCGGGTGGTGATCCCGGGCATGGAGGCCCGCACCGAATACAAAAGCGCCTACTGCGTCCCCAATTCCCTGGGCCTCCTGCTCAACTTCTGGGGCGATCGCACCGGCGCCAAGCGCATCGGGGCCGAGATCACCCAGCTCGATCGCGGCAGCCTCATCACCGACGAGGTCTACTTCGCCGAGTCGCGCGGTTTCGCCAACCTGGTGCTGCCGCTGCGCACCCTGGACGACATCTTCCGCCTCGTCGACCGGGGCATCCCGGTGCTGGCCTTCATCCCCGGACACGTGATCGCCGTGTTCGGCTACGACCGGGCCCTTCAGACCCTGGTCACCTACGACGTGAACACCTACGACATCTGGGACGACCAGCGCTGGAGCGAATTCAGCCAGGACTGGAGCCACCTCTACAACACCCTGGGGGTGGTGGTGCCCAAGTCGCGCCTGCCCGAGCTCCGGGAGATCCTGGGGGAGGACGTGGAAGCCGCGGACGAGTCCTACCTGCAGTTCCTGATCGCCAAGCTCAAGGACGACGAGGACGCCGTCGCGCGCCACCTGGCCCGCTCGTCGGGGAAGGGCTTCTTCTTCGCGGACTGGGAGTACCAGTACCTGACCGGCGCCGGCGGCGGGTCCGGGAGCGTTTCCGGCGACGGCCCGGCAGGGCGGGGGAAGGCCGTCGCCGACTCGTCGGTGGCCTCCTTCATGCTGGGGCACGAGGTGTACGAGAGCCAGATCCTGGAATACCTCCGCAGCCTCTACCAGCGCGGGGAATTCCGGCGGGCCATCGGCTTCATCGAGCGCTACCGGCAGGAGAACCGGCTCTCCTCGGGGATGGCCACCCTGCTGGCCGGGTGCTACCACCGCATCGGCGACAGCTCCAAGGCCGGGGAGGTGCTGCTGAGCTACCTGGACCTGGACGATCAGGAGCCCGTCACGCTGGAATTCCTGCTGGGGCGCGATTACGTGCGCGACGACCCGGAGACGGCCCGGCGCATCAGCCTCAAGCTCCTGGCCTCGGAGGAGAAGGTGGCGGGATCGGCCGCCGCCCTGGCCTTCCGCACCTGGCGGGACAACACCGTGGTCGACTTCCGCAACATCGACGAGGCCCTGGCCCTGATGGAGAACTACCTCGACCGGTGGAATCCCTACGATAGGGCGGCCATCCGCGAGATGGTGCAGGCCTTCGGGCTCAAGCAGTTCCGCCCCGACGACGAGTTCAGCCGGCAGAGCTGGGAGAAGAAGATCCGCCTGCTCAAGACCCGCCTGGAGTCCGCCCCGTGAGGGCGCCCCGGAACGGTCTGTCCAGGGCCGGGTCCGCGGCCTGGCTGCTCCTGGCCGCCGCTCTCGCCCCCCTGTTCCACTCCGGCTGCGCCGGCGCCTCCCCGGAACCGCCCCCCACAGCCGAGGACACCTTGGCCCGGGCGGACGTGGACGCCTTCTTCCTGCGCTTCCGTCGCAGGATCCAGGACGGCGCGGCCGATTCCATGGCCCGCGATCTCGCCCGCGAGTCCTTGAGATGGCTGGAGGACATCCGCCGGGCCGCGCGCACCGAGCCCGTGAACGCCCTGCAGGAGCGCCCCTTCCACGAAATCCTCTGCATCCTGGCCCTCCGCGCGGAACGCCGACTGGACCCCGCCTTCGACGATCGCACCCCGGGACTTCTCGACAGGCTGGTGATCCGGACCCCTCCCGTGCGCAAGGCCTTCCTCAAGACCGAGCTGGGCCCTCCGGAGGTCCGCGGGGACCTGGCGACCATCGGGCTTCGCGAGGCTCCGCGGGTGCCCGTGTTCTATTTCGAGCGCGAGAACGGCCTTTGGCGGTTCCGCATCGAGCGATCCCTGCCGCTCATCCTCCAGGGGGCGGAATCGCTCGCGCGCCAGCGCAGGCCGACACGGCTGGAGCAGGCGATGTTCGTGCTGGAGCAGGCGGGGCGGGAGATCCTGCCGGAGGATTTGCGGCGTTGAGGGACGGAACGGGGCCTTCGGAGGGCCGCGTTTCCGGAGTTGCTTCGCCCTGGGGGTTATCCTATACTGATTCCCGTCGGCCATCCGCGCGCCCATGCGATGGCCGGGAGGAAGCGGAAGGTTTATATTTTCCCGCAGCGCGTACCGATGCCCGGTTCCGCG
>CBILQL010000545.1:0-4050 GCA_966238865.1 uncultured bacterium | reverse complement strand
GGGCAAGTTCGAGCTGGCCAACGGCGGCACCCTGCTGCTGGACGAGATCGGGGAGATGCCCCTGTACGCCCAGAGCAAGCTGCTGCGCGTGCTGCAGGAGCGCGAGGTGACCAAGATCGGCGGCAGCGAGGAGATCGCCATCGACGTCCGCATCATCTGCACCACCAACCGGAACCTCCAGGAGGAGGTCAAGAAGGGGAACTTCCGCGAGGACCTGTTCTACCGCCTCAACGTCATCCCCCTGGAGGTGCCCCCCCTGCGGGAGCGCATGTCCGATCTGGAGGCGCTGTCCGAGCACTTCGTGGCCAAGTACAACAAGGAGAACGGCTTCACCGTGCCGGGCCTCAGCGCCGCCGCCCTGGCCCGGGTCAAGGCCCACGGCTGGCCCGGGAACGTGCGCGAGCTGGAGAACGTGATCCAGCGCGCGGTGGTCTTCGCCAAGAACCAGGAGATCGCCCCCGAGCACCTGCGGCTCGACGGCCAGAAGCCGGCCCCCGCCGACGGCGGGCTCACGCCCGGGATGAGCGTGGCCGAGGCCGAGCGCCTGCTCATCATCAAGACCCTGGAAGCCTGCGGGGACAACCGCACCAAGGCCGCGGAGATGCTGAATATCAGCATCCGCACCCTCCGGAACAAGCTGAACGAATATAAATTGGATAAATCGTGAGCCGTCCAGAGCTATCGTGAGCGGAGGCGTAGAACCCCCCCGGCTGGTGCTGGTCACCGAGGACCCCGCATGGGACGCCCGCTACCGCAAGGCCCTGGAGAGCTTTCCCCTGGCCGAGGCGGGCACGCCCCCGCGCGGCGCGGATGCCGAGGCCTACGTCGTGGACGCGCGCATGGCCCGGCGGTTCCCGGGGCTGCTCCCTCCCGGCGCCGACCTCTTCGCCTCCCTGGCCAGCGCCGTGGTCGTCTCCTCCGAGCGCCTCCCCGACGCGGACAAGCTGGCCTGCTACGAGATGGGCTACGCCCTGGTCGCCGACGACAACCTGGACATCCCCTCGGCGCGCATCCGGCTGGAGGCCATCCTCTCCGGGAAGTCGAAGTGGCTCACGCGCGAGATCATCAGCCGCCGCCTCCGCACCCGTATCGAGTCCCAGCAGACCACCCTGACGCACCACAACGAGTTCCTGCACATGGCCGTGCACGACCTCCGGTCGCCCCTGGCGGCCATGATCTGCTACGCCGAGCTGCTCATGGACGGGGTGCTCGGCAACCTGCAGGCCTCCCAGCTCGAGCCCATCCGCACCATCCACCGCAACTGCCAGTTCCTGATCGACATGGTCACCGATCTCCTCGATTCCGCCAAGATCGGGGCCGGGAAGCTCCAGCTCAAGCTCGAGAAGGTCGGCTTCAACAAGGAGGTGGAGCTGGCGGTGCAGTCCCTGAAGGGCCTGGCCGCTGCCAAGAACATCCAGATCGAGACCGATCTCCTGCCCGTGCCGGACATGTACCTGGACGTGCAGAAGGTGAGCCGCGTGCTGTCCAACATCCTCGGCAACGCCATCAAGTTCACCAAGGCCGGCGGCAAGATCGTGGTGCGCTGCCGGCAGGAGGGCAACCTGCTGGTGTTCTCGATCCAGGACATGGGCCCGGGCATCCCTCCCGCCGACCTGGAGGCCATCTTCGAGAAGTTCAACTCCGCCGGCGGCAGCGCCGTGGCGGGGAAGGGGCACGGGCTGGGGCTCGCCATCAGCAAGTCCTTCGTGGAGCTGCACGGGGGGCGCCTGTTCGTGGAGAGCACCCGGCACAAGGGGTCGGTGTTCATCGTCCACCTGCCGCTGGAGAAGCGCAAGGGCGCGGCCCGCCGCCAGTCCCATCGCCGCATCCTCATCCTGGACCTCGGCAAGGACGTGCCCGGCCTCGACCGGCTCGCGGGCGCCGAGCGCGAGGGGTTCGCCGTGGACTACGTCTCCGCCTCGCTGCGCGACTGGGCCAAGCGCCGCTATTCGCGCTTCGATTTCCTGCTCATCAACGAGCCGGCCGGCTTCGAGGACTTCGGCCGCGACTACTACCTGCTCGCCCTCTCGGGGCTGAGCTCGGAGGCGCGTTGCGGCCTGCTGGTCCCCGCCGGCATGCCCGAGGCCGACAAGGAGGTGCGCCGCTACCTGGGGTTCACCGTCCTGGAAAAGCCTTGCACTCCCGAAGGCTTATTCGATAAACTCTTGGGGATTGTCGGCTTGGACCGGCGTCAGAAGGCCAGCTAACCCGGGCTGCCGACCCCAGGATCCGTCCGCGGGCGGCGTCCATCGCGCGGAGCGCAAGTGCTCGGTATCAGGCGGAATTCGCTGTCCTACAAGACGGCGATCCTGTACATCATCCTCACCGTCCTCATCGCGTCGGTCTTCAACTTCATCATCTGGGAGAACCAGAGCGACCTCATCACCCGCAACCAGCAGCTCATCGCCGAGAACCAGTCGGTGAAGCTGCGCCAGTCGCTGGTGCGGCACGCGGCGGACCTCAGGGACAAGCGAGCCCCCGAGGCCTACGGGAAGGCGGCGGAGGCCGCCCGGAAAGACGGCGTCCGGGAGATGACGGTGTTCTCCGAGAACGGGGAGGTGCTCTTCCACCGGGGCCCCGGGAAGGCCCCGGCCCCCGGGCCGGAGGACAAGGTCCTCGTCAACCGGGCAATCGCCAAGGCGGCCCTCGAGGACAAGGCGTTCCACCACGACATCCGCATGGCCGAGAGGCTCATCCACCTCTACGTGCCCGTGCCGCTGGCCAACGGCGAGCAGATCGTGGCGCGCTACCCACTGCGCATCAAGAGCCTGGAGGAGGAGAAGAACGTGCTGCTCCGCCTCTGCCTGCTGGTCACCCTCATCGTCATCGCGCTGCAGTTCATCTTCGCCCTGTTCCTGCGCAAAATCGTCATCGTCCCCATCTCCAAGCTGGAGCGCATCACCCACGAGGTGTCCAAGGGCGACTTCAACCAGGAAATCGACATCAAGCAGGACGACGAGGTCGGCATGCTGGCCAACGCCTTCAAGGAGATGACCTTGAGCCTTGTGCGCATCCGCGAGGAGGCCAAGGGTTCGAATCCGCTGTCCGGGCTGCCCGGCAACAACGTCATCGTCCAGAAGATCGAGGAGATGATCCACGAGGGGCGCCAGTTCGCCGTGATCTACGGCGACCTGGACAACTTCAAGGCCTACAACGACAAGTACGGCTTCTCCAAGGGCGACGACGCCATCCTCTACACCCGGGACTGCTTCATCGAGTCGGCCAAGCAGTTCGGCAACGCCCTCACCTTCGTCGGGCACGAGGGGGGAGACGACTTCGTCATGGTCTGCCTGTACGAGAACTGGGAGCCCCTGTGCAAGGGCATCACCACCGCCTTCGACAGCGAGATCAAGCAGTTCTACAACGAGACGGACGCCAGGCAGGGGTTCATCGAGTCCCTGGACCGGCAGGGCCGGCGCATGCGCTTCCCGCTCATGTCCATCTCGCTGGCGGTGGCCAGCAACCATTACCGCCCCATCGCCGACCACCGCATGGTGGTCTCCATCGCGGCGGAGATGAAGAAATACGTGAAGAAGATGGAAGGCAGCTCCTACGCGATCGACAAGCGGACCAACTGAAACGGATGGAGACAAGGTCCGCCGCGGACCAACTGAAATGGACAGGGACAGGGTCCGCCGCGGACCAACTGAAATGGATGGAGGCAAGGACCGCCGCGGACCGGCTGAAAAAACCAAAGCCGGCGGAATCCGGCCCGGGGACCCGCCTGCCGGGTCCGATAATGGAAGAGGATGAACGCGGTCGAAGACATTCCGCAGGTCAGGGCCACCCCCTCCCCGCGCGCCTTCGGGCGGCTTTCCGAGCTGTGGTTCTCGGCGCGGCCCCTGCTCCTCATCGCCGGCCTCATCCTGTTCAGCCTGTACGCCAACGACGCCATCATCGACTACCGCATGGAGCAGTACAACCGTTCCATGGAGGCGCTTTCCCAGAGCTACAATTCCGGGCACGCCATCAACATGCTGGCCCGCTTCGAGCTCATCAAGCAGCGCCAGAACATCCAGGAGGAGGCAGACGAGACCGCCCTGGAGATGC
>CBILQL010000544.1:0-4059 GCA_966238865.1 uncultured bacterium | reverse complement strand
AGCAGGCGGCGAGCCTCGAGGAGACCGCCGCGGCGCTCGACGAGATCACCGCCACGGTGCGCAAGACCGCCGAGGGCGCCAACCACGCCCGCGACGTGGTCAACACCGCCAAGTCCGACGCCGAGCGGTCCAGCGACGTGGTCCGTCAGGCGGTGGGGGCGATGACCGAGATCGAGAAGTCCTCGGGCCAGATCAGCCAGATCATCGGGGTGATCGACGAGATCGCCTTCCAGACCAACCTGCTGGCGCTGAACGCCGCGGTGGAGGCGGCACGGGCCGGGGACGCCGGCAAGGGCTTCGCGGTGGTGGCCGAGGAGGTGCGGAACCTGGCCCAGCGGAGCGCGGAGGCGGCCAAGAGCACGGCCTCGCTCATCGAGGAGAGCCAGCAGAACGCCAACAACGGCGTGTCGGTGTCCGGGGAGGTGGCCGGGATCCTGACGGGCATCGTGGACAGCGTGCAGAAGCTGACCCAGCTCATCGGGGAGGTGTCCGCGGCCAGCGAGGAGCAGAGCAAGGGCATCGAGCAGATCGGGACGGCGGTGACGGAGATGGACAAGCTGACGCAGGCGAACGCCGCGAACGCGGAGGAGTCGGCGTCGGCGAGCGAGGAGCTGGCGGCGCAGGCCAAGGAGCTGGGGGAGATGGTGCAGGTGCTGGTGGGCATCGTGAAGGGCTCCGCCGAAGCCTCGGGCTCCGCACGTTTCGCGGCGACGGGGGCGGCCCACGCCTCCCGGCGGCCCGCCGCGGGCAAGGCGTCCCCGGTCCTGCCGAAGAAGGCTCCGGGGAAGACCGCGCAGCCGGCCTCCCATGGCGGTTCCCACGCCGGGAAGGCGGACAGGATCCCCGCGAAAGCCGCCGGCGCGGACTGGTCCGCGGGCGGTAAGGCGCATGCGAACGGCCATGCCATGGCGGCCCGATCCGCCAGGCCCGAGCAGGTCATCCCCATGGACGATTCCGAGCTCAAGGATTTCTAGCCGCGCTTTATGACAGACGATGGCCGCCGCAAGCTCGCGGCGCTGGCCGAGAACCTCGTGCTGGCGTCGCCGAAGGATCCGTCCGCCCTCGCCGCCCTGCATCTCCTGTGCAAGGAGATCGGCGAGGCCTGGCGCGGGGACGGGGAACGCGAAGTCGCCGCCGCCTGCGCCTTCGCCATGGAGCTGCTCGAGCGGCTGGTCCTGGCCGAATCGACCGACCCGGCCGCGGACCTGGAGCATGTCTCCGAGGCCGTCGCCCTCCTGCAAGCCGTGATCCTGGAGGGCGTGCCGGCCTCCGAGCTGCGCCTTCCCAAGGGGATGTCCTCCGCCGGGGGAGCCGGAGACGGCGCCGGACGGGGAGGCCCGGACGCCGAGGACGCGACCGATCCGGATCCCGGCCTGCTCGCCGACTTCGTGCAGGAATCCCGCGAGCACCTCGACAACGCCGATCTCAAGCTGATGACCCTGGAGACGGATCCCGGGGACTCGGAATCCATCAACGCCGTCTTCCGGGCCTTCCATACCATCAAGGGGGTGGCCGGCTTCCTGGGGCTGAAGGCCGTGCAGGCCTTCGCCCACGAGACCGAGGACCTGCTGGACAAGGCGCGCCAGGGGCGCCTGGCCCTCACGAGCGCCCTCCTGGACGTGATCTTCGCCTCCGTGGACGCGCTCAAGAAGCGCGTGGAATGGCTCGCGGCCCAGGGAGGCGCGCCGTACCCGGCCGAGGCCGCCGGCGCCATGGCGGCGGTGCGCGCCAAGGTGAAGGCCGCCTCGGAGGGCCGCCCGACCGGGGACGCGCCCCCGGAACTGCCCGAGGCCGGGCGGAACATGCGCCTCGGGGACATCCTCGTGGCCTCCGGGGCCGCCACCCGCGAGGCCGTCGGGGAGGCGCTGCGCGGACAGGAAATCGCCGAGGGGCGGGAAGTGGAGCCCGGCGGCGGATCGGCCGGAAAGCCCCCGATCGGGGAAGTGCTGGTGAAGCAGGCCGCGGCCTCGCCCCGGGACGTGGCCCTGGCGCTGCGCAGCCAGAAGCAGGCGAACGATGGCGGAGGCGCCCTGGTCAAGGAGACGGTGAAGGTCGAGGCCGAGCGCCTGGACCGCCTGCTGGACGCCATCGGCGAGCTGGTGATCGCCGAGAGCATGATCTTCCAGAATCCGGAGCTCAAGACGCGCAGGTCCCCGGCCCTGTCCCACCAGATGGCCCAGCTGGACAAGATCACGCGCGAGCTCCAGAAGATGGGGACTTCCCTGCGCATGGTGCCCATCCGCCCGGTCTTCCAGAAGATGGCGCGCCTGGTGCGCGACCTCTCCCGCAAGGGCGGCAAGGAGGTGGAGTTCGTCGCCTCCGGCGAGGAGACCGAGCTGGACAAGACCGTGGTCGACAAGATCGGCGATCCCCTGATCCACATGGTGCGCAACTCCGTCGACCACGGCATCGAGCCCGATGCCGCCGCGCGCATCGAGGCGGGCAAGCCCGCCCAGGCCCGGGTGGGGCTGCGCGCCTTCCAGAAGGGCGGCAGCGTCTGCATCCAGATCCACGACGACGGCCGCGGCCTCAACCGCGAGGCCATCCTGCGCAAGGCCCGCGAGAGGGGCCTGCTCAAGGACGACGGCGCCTCCCTCTCCGACCAGGACGTGTGGCGGTTCATCTTCGAGGCCGGCTTCTCCACCGCCGCCAGGGTCACCGAGATCTCCGGCCGCGGGGTGGGCATGGACGTGGTGCGCCGGAACATCGAGGAGCTGCGGGGCCGCATCGAGATCGAGAGCCGCTCCGGCGAGGGGACGACCTTCAGCATCTGGCTGCCCCTCACCCTGGCCATCATCGACGGCATGATCGTCCGCCTGGGCGCGGAGCGCTTCGTCTTCCCCACCCTCTCCATCCTCCGCATCGTCCCCCTCGTCCCGGAGGAGATCCGCACGGTGGAGGGGAGGGGCGAGATGCTCCTCCTGCAAGGGGAGCTCGTGCCCATCCTGAGCCTGGAAGGGATCCTCCCGGGCCGGGCCGCCGCCGCGGGGGATCGCGGCCTCGTCATCATCGTGGAGACCGGCGGTAGCAAGGCCGGCTTGCGGGTGGACGAGCTGCTGGGGCAGCAGCAGGTGGTGATCAAGGGGCTGGGCGAGACGCTGAACCAGGTGCCGGGCCTGGCGGGCGGGGCCATCCTCTCCGACGGCACGGTGGGGCTCATCCTGGACGTGGACGGCCTCATCCGGGCCATGCGCGCGGAGCCGGCCACGAAATGAACGCGGCGGCAGCGGCATGAACCAGGCGGAATTGGATCCGGAATCCTTCGACGAGTTCCGCTCCCTGGTGTACGCCCGGAGCGGAATCACCCTGCAGACCGGCAAGGAGGCGCTGGTCAGCGCCCGGGTCGGCAAGCGCATGCGCAAGCTGGGCGTGCCCGATTTCCGCTCCTACCTGGACTGGGTGAAGGGCGCGGGCGGCGAGGAGGAGATGATCCAGCTCCTGGACGCCATCTCCACCAACGTGACCAGCTTCTTCCGCGAGCCGGCCCATTTCGACTTCGTCCGCGAGACGATGTCGGGCTGGCTGCGCAAGGGCCAGCGGCGCTTCCGCCTATGGTCGGCGGCCAGCTCCACCGGCGAGGAGCCCTACACCCTGGCCATCACCCTGGCCGAGCTCCAGCCCCACGCCGACTGCGACATCCGCATCCTGGCCACCGACATCTCCACGCGCGTCCTGGAGGCGGCGCGGGAGGGCGTCTACGACGCCGCCAAGCTGGCGTCCCTGCCTCCCGGCATCCGCGACCGCTGGTTCGTCCGCCGGCGCTCCGCGGGGCACGGCGCCGCGGACGCGTACTCGGTCGCCGAAAGGCTGAAAGCCATGATCCTCTTCAAGCGGCTCAACCTGGCCTTCCCGCCGTTCCCGATGCAGGGGCCCATGGACATCATCCTCTGCCGCAACGTCATGATCTATTTCGACAACCGGGTGCGGCAGCGGCTCATCGCCGAGTTCCACCGCCTGCTGAAGCCGGGGGGATACCTCCTGGTCGGGCACGCCGAGAGCCTGGCCGGCATCACCTCGGGGTTCCGCAGCCTCGGGCCCTCCATCTACGCGAAGGACGCA
>CBILQL010000543.1:0-4064 GCA_966238865.1 uncultured bacterium | reverse complement strand
CCCCATGGTGATGGGCAAGCAATGGATCCTGGCGGGATCGAACAACGTGAAAATCACCACCAGCGGCGGCTCCGGCGATTGCTGCGTGGTGGTGCCGACGCTTCCGTCCGAAGACTCGGTCAAGTACGTGGGCATCAAGGTGACCGCCTCGCGGAGCTTCCGCGTCGAGATCCAGGTCTACGACAACCTGGGGCAATACGTGAACAAGGTCGGGTTCGAGGTGCCCCAGGCCGAGTTCAACAACCTGCCCCGGGTGGGCACCACCGGCAACAACCGCAGCCTTAGCGTCCTGTGGGACAGCCGCACCGAAGACGGCAGCTTCGCCGGCACCGGGGCCTATATCTTCAAGACCACGGTGACGCTGCTCCGCGTCCCCGGCATCGCCGAGGACCAGGTCGCCGAGACCGATCACCGCCTGGTGGGCGTGGTCAGCGGAAAAAAGTAGCCGGCCATCCTTGCGGTTAGCCGGCCTTCCCGACCGGCGGCCGGCCGCCCCGCGGCTCCGCATCGCCCCAATCCAAAGCTTCCAAGGCTTTCAAGGCCGGCCGGATCGCCGTTCCGAAGCGAGACTATTGGCGGATTCGGGGGATTTTACAAAGTTTTCAGGTAAGCAAATCCCTATATTCAGATTGAATGAAAGGGCAGTTCGATCTTGTCTAGCGCATCGGCCACCATCGGAGCCCTGGTCCTCTTGTCCGGGACCCTGTCCCTGGCGGACATGAGCGGCGCCAGCCTGTCGCAGGACGTCCCCGACCTCGGCATCGAAGCCCAGAACGAGCTCTCCCGGGTCCGCGGCCAGGGCTGGGCCCCGTCGCGTTGGCTGCTCGTGGGCGCCCCCTCCCTGAAGGTCTCCTCCGGCTCCGGCATGGCCGCATCAGCCGTGACGGCGGAGCTGGACCGGGAGGACTCGGCGAGCTTCGTGGGCCTGCGCCTCGAGGCCACCCGCAGCTTCCAGGCCGACATCCGCATCTACGACAATCTGGGCCATTACGTGAACCGGATCGCATTCACCGTCCCCCCTTCCGAGTTCTCCAAGCTGCCCCTCGCCTCCGACGGCCGCACCCGCCGCCTCACCGTGCTCTGGGACAACCGCTCCGAGGACGGCCACCTGGTGGGCACCGGCTCCTATGTGCTGAAGAGCTCCGTGTCCCTGCTGCGCCTTCCCGGCATGGCCGAGACGACTCCCTCCCGCACGCAATACCGCCGCATCGGCGTGATTCGCCACGGGCAATAGCCCGTACATATTGGCTTCAAGTGTCCGGATTTGTCGCGGCTGTTTCCCGTGCCGACGGGGACGATCCCCTTCGCAGGCGCGCAATCGCAGCCTCGCCTCCGGCACCCTTTTTGCGCTCTTCCCATGGCACCCTTCACATTGGCACCTGGGAGGTTTTTCCATGAAGCGAATGCACACCGTCCTCGTGGTGGAAGACAATACGCCCCTCCGGAAATTCGTCACGTCCCTGCTCAAGGATCACGGATACCGCGTCCTGGAGACGTCCAACGCCAGGGACGCCCTGGAAATCGCCGGCCGGCATCCGGGAAGCATCCATGCCCTGCTGACCGATCTCATCCTCAACGGCCCCATGGACGGCCTGGAACTGGGCGCCGAGATGCGGAGGATCCGGCCGGAGACCCGGCCGCTGTACATGTCCGGCTATGCCGGCAGCTTCGCCGACAGGCTGGAGCTCGAAGCCCTGGCCGATTTCTTCCTCGCCAAACCCTTCACGGCCAAGTCCATGATCGCCATGGTGGAAGCCTGCCTGGCCGGGGAGCCCGCCGAGCGGGCGACGGCGCCCAGGTCCAGGGCCCTCGCGCGCCGCTGACGGGTTATTCGATGCGGTGGCCGGCCTTCGGGTCGAAGGCCTCGCGCACGCCTTCGCCGATGAAGGTGGCCAGGAGCAGGGTGACGAACAGGGCCGTCACCGAGGAGACCGCCAGCCAGGGCTTCTGGAGGTTCTCGAGCCCCTGCTGCAGCATCTCGCCCCAGGAGGGCGTGGGAGGCGGCAGCCCGAAGTCGAGGAAGTCCAGGGCCGTGAGGGCGGAGATGCCGCTCACCACGCTGAAGGGTATCAGGGTGATGACGGGCGTGAGCGAGTTGGGCAGGATGTGGTGGAAGAAGACGCGCGCATGCCCCAGCCCCGCCGCCTTCGCGGAACGGACGTAGGCCTGCCCCTTGATCTTGAAGAATTCCCCGCGCATGTAATAGGACAGGGACACCCATCCGAAGGCGGCCATGATGAGGAGCAGGACGATGAACCGCGTCCCGAAGGTGGCCCCCACCAGGATCACCACGTAGATGAAGGGGAGCGAGGCCCAGATCTCGATCAGCCGCTGCAGGATGATGTCCACCTTGCCGCCCAGGTAGCCCTGGATGCCGCCGATGAGGATGCCCAGCACGGCCTCGGTGAGGGCCAGGAGCAGGGCGAAGGACATGCAGATGCGGAACCCGTAGAGGAGGCGTGACAGCACGTCGCGGGCGCTGTTGTCGGTCCCCAGCCAATGCTTCCGCGAAGGCGCGTGGGGCGGCGTCCCGGGAAGCTCCAGGTAGGTGCGCAGGGGGTTGTGCGGGATGGGGGGCAGGATCATGGACCCGCCGGCCGCCAGGAACGTGGGGTCCTCCCGCAGGGCCAGGTAGTCGGGCTCGGTGGCGTATGCCCCGCCGAAGGCCGTGCCCGGGTAGAACTTCGCCACGGGGAAGTAGGTGCGCCCCTGGTAGCGCAGGATCAGGGGCTTGTCGTTGGCCAACAGCTCCGCGAACAGGGACAGGATGAAGAGGACGCCCAGGATCCAGAGCGACCACCAGGACCGGCGGATCCTGCGAAACCGCCGCAGCCTTTCGCGGGCGAGATCGGAGACGGTGAAGAGCGCCATGGCCTAGTCGATCCGGATCCGGGGGTCCACCAGCACGTACAGGATGTCGGAGAAGAGGCGGCCCAGGATGGCGAAGAGGCTGGTGATGAGGATGGCGCCCATCACCACGTTGTAATCCCGGTTGACCATGGAGTTGAAGACCAGCAGGCCCATGCCGTCGATGTCGAAGACCCGCTCGATGAGGATGCTGCCGCCGATCATGGAGGTGAAGATGTAGCCGGCGCGGGTGGCCAGGGGGACCAGGGCGTTGCGGAAGGCGTGCGTCCAGACGGCGCGCCCGAAGGCGGCCCCCTTCACCACCGCGGTGCGCATGTAGTCCTTGCCGATCTCGTCCAGCAGGCTGTTCTTGAGCATCATGGTCAGGAAGGCGAACTCGGACATCATGTAGCAGAAGAGCGGCAGGGCCATGTGGTGGGCGATGTCCAGGACCTTGCCGAGGGCCGTCAGGTCCTCGTAGTCGTCGGAGACGATGCCGCTGATGGGGAACAGGTCGAGGTAGCTTCCGCCCCCGAGGAAGATGATGAGGAGGATGCCCAGGGCGTAGCCCGGCATCACGTAGCCGCTGAAGATGACCACCGAGGTGACGGAGTCGAACCAGCTCCCGTTGCGCATGGCCTTGGCGACGCCCAGGGGCAGGCACACGAGGTAGGAGAGGACGATGGAGGTGAGGCCGAAGCACAGGGAGATGGGCAGCTTCTTGAGCATGAGGCCCCACACGGGCTCCTGGTAGGCGTAGGACATGCCCAGGTCGAAGCGGACGATTTTCCCCAGCCAGATGAAGTAGCGCTCGTGGATGGGCCTGTCGAAGCCGAAATAGGCCTTGATGTTGGCGATCTCGGCCGCCGACACCGTGCTCCCGCCGCCCCGGGCGCTGGCCGCCCCCTGGACCTTGGAGATCATCTGCTCCACCGGCCCGCCGGGGACGAACTGGATGACCGCGAACGTGATCATCAGCACCCCGAGCAGCGTCGGGATCATCAAGAGCAGCCGCTTGAGGATGTACGCGGCCATGTCAGCGGGCCTCGGCGCCGCTGCGCGCCCACCAGTAGCCCATCACCCATTCCTCGGCGGACGCGTACGGCGGCATCGGCGCCTTGAATGCGATTCGCCAGTCGTTGTAGGCCAGCCGGTAGGACAGCAGCGTCCACTGAGGGATCAGGTAGTGGCTGTGCATGATCACGCGGTCCAGCGCC
>CBILQL010000542.1:0-4071 GCA_966238865.1 uncultured bacterium | reverse complement strand
CAACAGGTTGTTCAAGCAAGACTCCTTGCGGCCCGAGGATGGGGGCGGCCGCGATCACTCGCTGGCGGCCAGGGATCCGACGATGTCCTCGCGCTTATGGAAGCCGTCGGCGACCACGGTGGCGAGGATGTTCTCCCGGGTCACGGGGATGGGCTCGAGGAAGAGGGCCGGGACCTGGTGGGAGCCGTTGGCCAGGGTGGCCGCCCCTGCGTCCAGGGCCTCGCCCTTGGCCGCCTTCACCGCCTGCACCGCCGCCTGCTCCGCCAGCTGCCGGATGGGCTTGTACACCGTGACGGCCTGCACGCCCTTCCACACGTACTGGCAGGCGATGAGGTCGGCGTCCTGGCCGGACACGGGCACCTTGCCCGCAAGCTTCTTGTCCTCCAGGGCCGAGATGGCGCCCGATGCCGTCCCGTCGTTGCTGGCCACGATGGCGTCGATCTTGAATTTCTGCAGGGCGTCGGCGGCGATGCGGCGCGCCTCGCTGCGCAGCCATTTGTCGCAGGACTGGATGGCCACGATCTTTATGTCGCCCTTGTCGACGAGGGGCTGCAGCAACTTCATGTGCCCGGCGTGGATCATGTCCGAATTCTTGTCGGCCGGGTCGCCCTTGAGCACCAGGTAATTCCCCTTGGGCGCCTTCTCGGCGATGGCGCGGGCCTGGATCTCCCCCACCTTCTCGTTGTCGAAGGACAGGTACAGATCCACGGGCGCGTCCGCGATGAGCCGATCATAGGCGATGACCTTCACCTTGCGGGCCTGGGCGTTGAGCACGATGGGGCGCGCCGCGTCCGCGTTCTTGGGCACCACCACCAGCACCTTGGCCCCTTTTGCCAGGAGTCCGTCGCATTGCCGCACCTGGGCGTTGGGGTCGCCGCCGGCGTCCTGCACGATGACCCTGGCCCCGAGGCTCTCCGCCTTGGCCACGAAGTAATCCCGATCCCGCTGCCAGCGCTCCTCCTTGAGGTCGGCCAGGGACAGGCCGATGACGAGGGCCTCGGCGGCGGCGGCGCCACCATCCTGGGGAACGCCCTCACGGGATGATGCCGATTTGTTGCAGCCGGCGAAGAAAGCGATGAGGCTTCCGAGCAGCAGCCAATGCTGAATGGTCTTGGTTCTGATCATTTCCGTCCCCCGCATGCTTTAGATAGGCCCAAAATATGCCAATTTTCGTGGAAACCGGCATGTCGGGCCCTGGATGGGCACTTTTTTTGAATCAAACCTTCCGGCAGCAATATCAAATTCTCAGCCGCCCCCTGAGGGGTCGCGAAGAGGAGCCTATGAATCGTGTGATATCCATGAACGTCCCAATCACTTCCCTACCCCGGAACGGCTCCGCCTTTCCGCTGGCGGCGGCCATGCTCACGGGAGCCCTGCTCTTGACGGGTTGCCTCACCCCGGCGGAACGGGAAAGCGATACCGGGCTCGCCAAAGCCCCGCCGGCGCTTTCCCACGAGGAAGGCTTCAAGCTCCTGGAGTCGATGGGCTATCCCAGGGAAAGGATCGAGGCGACCGGAACGGGCTTTGTCCTGGAAGGCGACATGGTTTTCTCTTTCGAGGCATTGAACCGGGTCAAGGGCTCGCCCCTCGCCAAGACCGCGCAACGCGCCTCCAGTGCCGTCCAAAATCCCAAACCGAACCTCCTGAAGGTCGCCATGCACAGCAGCATGACCGATTGGGCCAAGTTCGTGCATCAGGCCGTGAACAATTGGAATGCCCCCAACACTCGCCTGCATCTCGAAGTGGTGCCGATCACGAATTCGCCCAACATCACCATCTACTCCGATGCGAGCCCCAGTTGCCCCGATGGAAAACGGAACCTTCCGAGCAGCACCGGAGGCATGGCCGATATGGCATTCGGCGGTTTTCCCGGCGCCGCCATCTGCATCAACAAGGATAACCCAAACATGCAAATGCCCTTCTTCCGGGTCATGACGATAACCCACGAACTGGGGCATACCATCGGGTTCCACCATACCGACACGGACGAAGGCTCCCTGATACCTGGCACCCCGGCCTCCGACTTCCCGTCCATCATGAACTCGGGGGGAAACAGCTTTGGCGGGCTATCCTTCGACGATCTCAATGCCCTGGAAATCCTATACAGCAGCGACAAGCCCCTCGGCGGGACGGATCTGGACGGCGATCGGAAGGATGACATCGTGTACTGGCGCCCTTCCAACGGCTTGTGGAACTACCTGCGATCCTCGACGGGTTTCGCATTCAGCGGCTCCCAGGGCTTCGGGGTGCGCGGCGATTGGCCCATGGCCGACATGGATATCGACGGGGACGGATTGGACGACCGGGTGGTGTGGCATTCGAAGCTCTGGAGAATGGTCCCGTCCAGGAGCGGCGCGCTGCGTGAAATCCCGCATGGATCCAATGGCGACATTCCTATCGGCAACCATGACATGGACGGGGACGGCAAGGACGACCTGGTCATATGGAGATGGCGCGACAGCACCTTCAAGGTGCTCACCTCGCGCAGCGACTTCACCGCGCCGCTATCATTCAAATGGGGCGACATCGGCGACATCCCCGTGGGCGGCATCGACGCCGACCGGGACGGCAAGGACGACTTCGTCGTCTGGCGCGCGAACATGCGCCTGTACTGGGTACGCTACTCCGCCTCCAACTTCACCACCTCCGCCGCGTTCGCCGGGGGCCAGGCGGGCGACATCCCCGTGGGCGGCAACGACCTCGACCGCGACAACAAGGACGACCTCACCACCTGGCGTCCCGGGGACGGCAACTGGACCGCCCGCACCTCGGCCAACGATTTCGCCTCCACCGTGACCTTCCAATGGGGCGGCCGCGGCGACGTGCCGCTGACCGGCACCGACATCGATCAGGACGGCAAGCGGGACATCGGGCTCTGGCGCCCCTCCATCGGCACCTGGTACTTCAGATTATCGGGAACCGGCTTCGCCACCAGCAGGAGCTTCGTCTGGGGCCAATGATCTGCTGACCGGCACGGACCACGGCCCTCATGGGGACACGGACACGCGCCGTCCATCCGGCGCGAAGGCCCGTTCCCCCTCCAACCACAGGCCGCGGCGCCATCCCGTGAAGGTTCCTGCCCCCGCCTTGCGCTTCGCCGGGGCTCCGGCGATGGAACTGGTCATCCCGTACTTCCCGCTGACATAGGCATAGGCCCGGATGTCGCCGCGTTCCGCCGGCGCGCCCCGGGAGAAATCCAGGCGCAGCATCAAGGTCAAGGGATCCCCCTCCTTGATCTGCCTGGAAGCCTTGAGCAGGCAAAAGCAGGCGTCGTACCGGAAATCCGCCAGGATCAATTCCTTTCCGGGAGGGATGCTGACGCCGGCCACCGCTTCGACCGTGTCCGTCCCGAAATTGCCGTAGCGCAATACCGGCCGGAGCGGCTGCGAGGAGGATACCGGTGTCGCGACGGCGAACCTGACGGCGACGCCCAGATTGGCGAACGTATCCCCCGGGGCCACCGACAGCTTCACGCTGTTGAGGTACAGGGTGGAGACTCCGTCGTTGGCGATGCGCAAGATGCGCCTTTCCTCCGGGAGATCCGGGCTGTCCGCGGTGAAGACCGTGTCGTTCGCCAAGGTCATGCCGGGCGGAAAGACCCTGAAGTGATCGATGTGGATATGCCTTTCGTCGTCGATGGCGTCCAGCCTGCGATCGACGAAGATGTGGCTCGGGAAACCGGACTCCGGATCGTAGGTGACGTCCAGCCGGCCGGGATTGCTCGCCTGCAGATCCCTGAGCCTGGCAAAGGCGCTATCGATGGAGTGGCTTTGCAGGCTCGGCGTGGGAGGCGGGCTGCCGAAGAACACCAGCTTCGCCTCGGTCACCACCTCGCCTTTCGCTTCGACGAGGTAGGTGGCGGACAGGCAGAAGCAGGAATACCCGCTCCGGTACTGGTAATGGGCCGGACGCTTGCTCTGCCATTTCAACCCTTTTGGTCTTCTTCTCGATGTAATCAGACCCTCGTTCGGGGCCCAAGCTTCCGCCTCGACCCCGAAGAACGATCGGGGGTGGGAGGGGGAGCGAGAGACAATAGCGAGGCTGGGGGTGGCCGTGGCCACCCCACCCCAC
>CBILQL010000541.1:0-4085 GCA_966238865.1 uncultured bacterium | reverse complement strand
CCCGCCCCAATCGATGGGACGGCGGCGCCCGCCGGGCCGGCGCGGAATTCAAGGGCGGTCCAGGCGCTCCGGGGGGGCCTCCATGGCCCTGCGCAGGGCCTCGGGGTCGGCGGGCCGGCAGGCCGGCCCCACCCTCACCACGACCTTCGCGAAAGGCAAAGGCAGCAGGCAGCGGTCCCAGGTCTTGAGCCGCAACGCGAAATCGGCCTTGACGGCCACCGGGAACACCGGGACGCCGGCCGTCTCCGCCAGCCACAGGGAGCCGGGCTTGGGCAGGCGCCTGGGGCCCCGGGGCCCGTCCAGGGCCATGCCCGCGAGTCCGCCGCCCGCTTCGCCCATCCCGCGGGCGAGGGCCCGGAGGCCCGACAGGGCGCCGCGGGTCCCCGATCCCCGGAAGACGCGGTAGCCGAGGCGGCGGCAGGCCTCGGCGGCCAGCCCCCCGTCGGCGCTGCGGGAGACGAGGACGCCGATGCGGCGCGCGCCGATGCGGCGGCGCGCGAAGGCCGGGATGCAGGCCGGAAGATGCTCGTGCCATAGCGCCAGGACCCCGCGCTCCGGGAGGACGGACGGCCCGGGCCCGCGCAGGCGCCAGGTGCGCATCCAGAGGCGGGCCAGGGAGAGGATGAGGGCGTGCCGGATCGCGCGCGACATCGCGGCAGGCGGCGATCAGCCGGAGGCGTGCTCGCCCGCGCGGAGCACGCGCACGGCCTCGATGCGGTAGGCGGCCTCGGGCGCGGCGAACTGCTTCAGGAAATTGCCGCGGCGGAATTCGCTGCGGTGCGCGGTGCAGTACTTGGGGTAGAGCACCTGGTTGGGGATGAGGGTGATGGAGAATTCCTGGCGGCAGCCCAGGAGCTGGCAATCGCAGATCTTCTCCACGGTCTTGCGGAAATTATGGAGGATGATCTGGTTGTTGCGGGTGACACGCTCGATGAGCGGGCTCCCCGGTTTCACCATCTCGGCCAGGATGGCCTTCTCCACGTCGCCGTCGCGTCCCAGTGGATTAGTATGTCCTCCGACCCGTGCATTGTCCAGTGGAATCCCGGACATGGATTGAATATACCTATCCTGCCCGCGGACGCCCCGGCATCCGGGAAGATATTTCCCGGCGGGGCGGCCGGGAAGTCCCGCCATGACGGGTCTGTCGGCATTTTGCCCTTGACGGCGGCGCGGACTTGCAGTATGCGGGCCGGGCGGAAGCCGCGGAGGGATCCGCCGGGAGGGGCGCCGGAACGCGCCCGCCGCCGGGCGCGGGTAGCGTGAACGTTACTTATGCCGGGCGCCCGCCCGGCGGCGGGCCGGCTTCGCCTGGCAGGCGGGGCAGTGCACGGTGCCGCGCTGGGCCACCACGGACTTGACCAGGACCGTGCGGCAGCGGCGGCAGGGGAGGCCCCCGCGCCCGTACACCAGCAGGCGCTCGTAATTGCCGCCCTCGCTGCCGTCGGGCTTGCGGTAGTCGGAGAACGAGGTCCCGCTGTTGCGGAGCCCCTTCCGGAGCACGGACTTCACGGCCTTGAGCAGCGCCTCGAGTCGATCCGGGGCGAGATCGCGCACGCGCGTCAATGGATGGATGCCGCTCAGGAACAGGGCCTCGTCGGCGTAGATGTTGCCCACCCCGGCCAGGACCCGCTGGTCGAGCAGCAGGGCCTTGACGGGCCGCGAGCTGCCCGCCGGCAGGCCGCCCCGCCGCAGGAACGGCCCGACCTCCAGGTCGAGCGGCTCCTCGCCCAGGATGCTGAGGCGCGGATGGTCCGGCCAGCCGGCGCCCGGCACCAGGAACAGCTTGCCGAAGGTGCGCGGATCCCGGAACAGCAGGCGCTCGCCGCCCTCGAGCCCGAGGAGGAGATGGGTGTGCCTGTCCACCGGATGGACGCCGCGCGCCTTCTCCAGTCCCGTGACCGTGCGCACGAAGGACGGATCCTCGCGGTAGGCGGCCGGCGAATGCGTGAGCTGCCCGGTCATCCCCAGGTGCACGACCAGGGTGGATTCCCCGAGGTCGAGGAGGATATACTTGCCGCGGCGGAACACCTTCCGGATGACGCGGCCCTCCAGCAGGCCCGGGAACGCGGATGCCGGCGGCGACAGGAGGATCCGCGCCAGGCGGAGCTCCGCGGAGACGATGCGGCGGCCTTCCACGCGGGGCGCAAGCAGGCGCACGATGGTCTCGACTTCGGGCAGCTCGGGCATCAGGCCGCTGAATATATGATTATTTTTGGAAGCGTGGAGGGGAGAGCGGGAGCGGTGGCCGGATCGGCGGATGTGGAGGACAAGGGGCGCGGAACGCCCGGAGCCCATTCCGGCCCCGGCAAGGCGGGCGGGAAGTCCGGTGGGAAAACCGGAGCGGAAGCCGACGGGAAGGCTCACGAACGCCTCTACGTCGAGACCCGCATCATGGCCCTGCCGCTGCCTCCCGGCGGCCTTCGCCTGGTTTCCGGCAGGACGCTCCCCGTTGTGGAGGTCGCCTACGAGACCTACGGCGTCCTGGACGCCGCGCGCTCGAACGCCGTGCTCATCTGCTCGCCCCTCACTACCGACGCCCACGCCGCCGGCTGGAATTCCGCCGAGGACCGGAAGCCGGGCTGGTGGGACGACATGATCGGCCCCGGCAAGGCCATCGACACCGACCGGCACTTCGTGATCGCCTCCAACATGCTGGGCGGGTGCAAGGGCACCACGGGGCCCTGCTCCGTCGACCCCGCGACCGGGAAGCCCTACGGCTCGTCCTTCCCCCACATCACGGTGGAGGACATGGTGCGGGTCCAGAGGATGCTGGTGGAGGCCCTCGGCATCGACGTCCTCGAGGCCGTGGTCGGCGGCAGCATGGGAGGCATGCAGGCGCTGCAATGGAGCGTGTCCTACCCGGGCAAGGTGCGCAAGTGCATCTGCATCGCCGCGGCGGCCTGCCTGTCCGCCCAGGCGCTGGGCTTCGAAATCATCGGCCGCAAGGTCATCGTCAACGATCCGGATTTCCTGGGCGGGGACTACTACGGCGCGGGACGAGTGCCCGAGCGCGGCCTGGCCTATGCGCGCATGATCGGCCACCTCACCTACCTCTCGGCCCTCTCCATGCACGAGAAGTTCGGGCGCAACCAGCGCCCGGGGACGGCGGCCGCCCCGCACGTCCATGACGCGCACCGCTTCGAGACCGGCTTCGAGGTGGAAAGCTACCTGGCGCACCAGGGCGAATCCTTCGTCAAGCGCTTCGACGCCAATTCCTACCTGCACATCACCTGGGCCATGGATCATTTCGACCTGCCGGCCCGCTACGGATCGCTGGAGAAGGCCTTCGGGGAGTCCCAGGCCGAGTACCTGCTGGTGGCCCTGTCCTCGGACTGGCTCTTCTTCCCGGAGCAGACCCGCGAGCTGGCCTCGGTGCTGCTCGGGCTCAAGAAGGTGGTCTCGGTGGTGGAGCTCGAATCCCCTTACGGCCACGACGCCTTCCTGCTGGAAGTCGCCAACCTGAGCCAGGTGATCCACGGCTTCCTGGAGAAGCCCGGATCCGGGGCCGGATCCGGCGGCATGCCCGGCATCCGGTCCGGCGCCGACGGGAGATCGGGCGCCGCCGCGGCCGGCAGCGCTCCCGGCGGCGCGAAATCGTCGCCGAACCGGGCCTCCGCGGCTGCTTCCTCGCCGCTGTCCTCCTCGTCCAAGGAGCTGGACGCCATCTCCTCGCTCATCGAGCCGGGCAGCCACGTCCTCGACATCGGCTGCGGCGACGGCTCCCTCATCGACACGCTGTGGCGGAGCCACGGCGTCACCGGCATCGGCATCGACATCGATCTCGGGCACGTGGTGGAATGCCTGCGCAAGAGCGTCCCGGTGGTGCAGAGCGACGCCGACAAGGGGCTGTCCCTCATCGGCGGCGGGCTCTTCGACTACGCGGTGCTCAACCGCACCCTGCAGGAGGTGAAGCGGCCCCAGCTGGTGCTGCGGGAGATGCTGCGGGTGGCCCGCAAGGGAATCGTCGCCTTCCCCAACTTCGCCCATATCGGGAACCGCCTGGCGCTCCTGCGCACGGGCGTGATGCCGGTATCGGAAGCCCTGCCCTACAACTGGCACGATACGCCCAACATCCATCTCTTCAG
>CBILQL010000540.1:0-4092 GCA_966238865.1 uncultured bacterium | reverse complement strand
GAGCTCCTGCGCGGCCTGGCGGAGCACACGCCGTTCCGGCAGGTGCCCGCCTTCTCGGGGGCCCGGGAATACGTCGGCGGCGCCAGCGCCACCTATTCCATCGCCGTGCTCACGGGCCTCGTGGCCCACGAGCAGGACGCCTGGACCTACGCCCTCGACCAGGCGGGCCGCTACATCTCCTACCTGGCCCCCCTGCGCCACACCCTGGGGCCGGTCCCGGACGGCGCGCGCAGCGCGTTGCCGCCCGGGCGGAAGGCGGCTGCCAAGGGCGGGCCGCAGAACCCCGACCCGATGGACTCCGCGGACGGAGTGTCGCTGGAGTTCGCGCGCCTGCTCGGCCGGCGCACCGCCGAGATGCACCTGGCGCTGGCATCCCGCGCCGATCATCCCGCCTTCGCCCCCGAGCCCTTCTCGCGCCTCTACCAGCGCTCCCTGTACCAGAGCATGCGCAACCTGACGGCACGGGTGTTCGAGCAGCTCGGAAAATCCATTTCGCGCCTGCCGGAGGAACGCCAGGACCTGGCCCGCAGGATCCTCGCGGCGCGTCCGCAGGTCATGGACACCTTCGGCCGCCTGCTGGAGCGGCTGATCCCCACCCTCAAGATCCGCATCCACGGCGACTTCCACCTGGGGCAGGTCCTGTATACCGGCAAGGACGTGGTCATCCTGGATTTCGAGGGCGAGCCGGCGCGCGCCCTGTCCGAGCGCAAGCTCAAGCGCTCGCCGGTGCGGGACGTGGCCGGCATGATCCGCTCGTTCCATTACGCCATCCACTCCGCCTGGCCGGAGTCCCTGGGCCTCCGCTCCGACGACCGCAAGGCCATGGAGCCCTGGGTCGAGATCTGGCCCAGGCGGATGACGGAGGCCTACCAGGCGGCCTACCGGGAAGCGGCCTCCGGAGCCCCGTTCCTGCCCGCCCAGCGCGATTGGGAGCTTCTGCTCCGGGTGTACCTCATGGAGAAGGCGGTTTATGAGCTGGGCTACGAGCTCAACAACCGGCCCGGCTGGGTGCATATCCCGATGCTCGGGATCCTTGGGCTTCTCCCGGCCTCCCCTAATCCCTGAAACACCGCAAGCTCCGCGGCCGCGGGCACCGCCTCCCGATTGCCTCCGGATGGCGGCCTCGGGTACAATGGAAGGGCCGATGCGGGATTCGCCCGTCGGCGGGAGGAGGCTCCATGGACGTCAAGGATAGAGGCAGCAACCTGGTCCCGGGCCGGGGCGGGCCCCTCAACCTCGATCAGCTCCGCAAGCTGTCCGCCGCGCCCTCGTCGGCCCTGGCCGCCCCGGAGGCCGGCCTTGCCGCCAAGCCACGCCGCCTCAGGCGCGAGGGGAGGGCCTGGACCGTCGCCCTGACCCTGGGAGCCGCGATGGCGGCCCTGGGCGCCCTGGCGCTCCTCGACCGGGGAGGGCTGCTGCCCACCGTGCAGCGGGATGCCCGTCCCGCTCCGCCCGATCAGGGTCTTTCCGCGGCCGAACGCGAAGCCTACTGGGCCCTGGCCGCCCGCGAGCCGGGCCGGTTCCCGGCCTTGCTGGGCGTCTCCGACGAGGATATGGCGTTCCGGGAAATGAACGCCCATCGGCTCGAGAGGCTCCTCTCGGAGCGGGCCATGCCGGGCCGGGAATAGGAAACGGCCCTTCCGGGCCGGGAGTCGCGCCGGAAAGCGCCGCGGACGCCGGAACCGCCGAAGCCTCCGGAACCGCCTAGGCGGGGCCTTCCAGCAGGCCCGCCGGGAACGCATCCAGCACCTCGCCCACGCGCAGCTCGCGCCCCTCCGCACGGATCGCGGCGCCGGTGAAGGCGTCGATCCAATCGGACGGGGCCTCGGCGGGCAGGCGCACGCGCGTGTCCTGCCAGACCTCCGGGCCGAGCGGCAGGGATCCCTGCGGCATGAAGGACGCCAGGAACCTCGGGACGATGGTAACCTGCCAGTTTCTCCCCAGGGTCCGGGCGTAGGCGACCACGCTGTCCTTGCGCGCGCCTTCCGCGGCCAGGGGGATGTATTCCCCGTACTGGTACACCGCCGGGTTCGCGTTCCGCGCCTTGAGGGCGCGGTGGATGAGGTAGAGCTTGCAGCGGCCGTCGGCGGGGTCGGCGAGCAGGTCCCTGGCCAGGGCCCCGAGCCCCGAGGAGCCCGCGGAGCGGGCCCGGAGGTCCTCCAGGTAGCGCCGGCGCAGGCCGTAGTCGACCGGCCGCCGGTTGTCCGGGTCCACCAGGCTGAGGTCCCACAGCTCGGACCCCTGGTAGAAGTCCGGGATGCCGGGGGCGGTGATCTTGAGCAGGGTCGCGGAGAGGGAGTTGAAAATCCCGAACCAGGCCAGCTTCCGCTGGAAGGGCAGGAACGAGTGCCGGAAGGCGGCCCCGGCGTCGGGATCGAACAGCCGCTCCAGGAACTCGAGGAAGCCCTCTTCGTACTCCCGGTCCGGCTTCAGCCACACGGTGTGGACCTTGGCTTCGCGCACCGCCTTCACCAGGTAATCCCGCAGGCGCGGAAGCCACGCGTCCTCGTCCTGCCCGGGGAACGGCCAGGCCCCGGCCAGGGTCTGGTAGAGGAAGTATTCGTCGTTGCGGTCCGGGATGAACTGGCCCCCGTGCCGCTTCTTGAAGCCCTTGTTGAGGGCGTGCCACTCCGCGACCTTCGCCTCCCATTCCCCGGGCAGCTCCGAGATCACGCGCAGGCGGGCGCGCATGTCCTCGCCCCGCTTGGTGTCGTGGGTGGCGGAGGCGTTCATGGCATGGGGCCACGACGCCTGGCGGGTGCGGCAGAAGGCGTGGAACTCCTCCACGGAGAGGCCGAACTGGTCCGGGTCGCCGCCCACCTCGTTGAGGGCGATGAGGCGCTGGTACACGTACAGGAAGGTGTCCTCGATGCCCTTGGCCATGAGCGGGCTGGTGAACTGCTGGAGGCGCATGGCGAATTCGAGGGCCAGAGCCTTCTCCTCGGGCGAGAAGGCGTCGTTGCCCTGGGCCAGCAGCATCCGCTCGATGAAGCCGATCTCGTGGAGATGGCTGGGGAGGCTGGCGCGCGCCTTCTCCATGGTCCAGGCGATGACCTGCCGATCGCGCTCGTCCGCGCCCTCCTCGTCGATGTAGGTGCGGTAGACGGGGAAGTGGACGAACACCTCCTCCAGGGCCCGCCGGAAGCCGAACAGGGTGAAGTCCGAGGCGTGCGGGAACTTGCTCGCGATGGCCTTGAGCTGGTACACCAGGTTCTCCAGCCCGCCGTACAGGTCCTTCTCGATGAGCAGGCGCTTCTTGGCGTTGGCCAGGCTCCCGCAGGATTCCTCGATGCCGGTGAAGCGCCGGTAGGCGGCGTCCATGGCCTCCTTGTTGGCCCCCTGCACGAACACCCCGCCCGCGGCGTTGAGGAAGTCGTAGCCGGTGGTCCCCTGCACGGGCCAGGAGGCCTTGAGGGGCTCGTCGCCCTCGAGGATCTTCTCCACCGCGACGTAGGCTTCGGGCACGCGGCTGCGCAGGCGCTGCAGGTAGCGGTAGGGGTGGTAGAGGCCGTCGATGTGGTCCACCCGCAGGCCCGTGACGAAGCCGCTCTCCATGAGCCGGAAGGGGAGCTGGTGGATGCGGTCGAAGACCTCGGGGTCCTCTACCTTGAGGGAGATGAGGTCGTTGATGGCGAAGAAGCGCCGGTAGTTGACCTCCTCCACGCCCACCCTCCAGAAGGCGAGCCGGTAATGCTGCTGGGCCAGCAGCGAGGACAGGCGCTTGAAGCTCTCCGGGGAGCCCTTGGCGCCGTTCAGCGCGCGCACGCTCTCGTCCACCCATTCCTTGACCAGGGGGTTGGAGGCGTAGGTCTCCCACAGCATGGACTTGATGAAGCGGATCTGGTCGTAGCGCTCCCCGCCGTCGTCCCCTTCGGGGAGGTTCTTGAGGATCCAGAGCACCCCCATCAGCTTCACGAAGTCGGGGTGCTTGCGATCGAGCCGTCCGCGGAGCTGGGCGAGGCCGCTCCCCAGCACCTCGGCGTAGGATTCGATGCGCAGGGGGAAGATCTGGGAGTAATAGCGGATGGAGAGGCCGCGCTCGCCGAACTCCAGCGAGATCTCGCCGTTCTCCAGGCACTCGCCGAAGAAGCT
>CBILQL010000539.1:0-4096 GCA_966238865.1 uncultured bacterium | reverse complement strand
GCCCTTGGGCTCCGCAGCCGGCCGCAGCAGAAGGGGGTATTCAGACAGACCCTAGGCCCGGTTTTTCGCTTTCGAGGCCCTCCCCGCAGCAGGTATTTTAGAAGAAAGGCCGCCGCCCGCGGGTCCCTCGCCGGGCGCGGCGAGGAGGCCGCCATGGAAGGCAATGCCAGCAAGAACATCCTGGTCACCGGCGCCACGGGCCGGCAGGGCGGGGCCGCGGCCCGGCACCTGCTGTCGAAGGGGTTCCAGGTCACGGCGCTGACGCGCCATCCCGATCGGGCGGAGGCCCACCTGCTGGCCCGCAAGGGTGTCCGCATCGTGGAAGCCGACATGGACGAGGCGGCCACGCTGGCCAAGGCGCTGGAAGGCGTCCACGGCGTGTTCGGCGTCCAGAACACCGTCGAGCACGGCTTCGAGGGCGAGATCCGGGAGGGGCGCAACCTCATCGACGCCGCCGCTGCCGCCGGCGTTCGCCATTTCGTCTACTCCTCCCTCGCGTCGGCGGACAAGGAATACGGCCCGCCCCTGGCGGCCGCCAAGCGGGCCCTGGAGGAGCACCTGGCGGAATCGGGCCTCCGGCATACCATCCTGCGCCCCGTCTCCTTCATGGAGAACTTCGAGCTCCTCCGCGAGGAGATAGCCGGGGGCCGGCTGCGCATGCCGCTGCCCGCCGGCCGCAAGCTGCAGATGATCGCCGTCGACGACCTGGGCGCGTTCGCGGCCCTCGCCTTCGACGATCCGGAAGCGTATGTCGGCAAGGCCCTGGACCTGGCCGCCGCGGAGATGACCATGCCCCAGGTGGCTCAGATCCTCTCCGAGGCCCTCGGCAGGGACGTGGCCTTCGAGGAGGTGGACCTCTCCGCCCTGGCGGCCGAGAACCCCGGCCTGGTGCCCATGTACAAGTGGCTCGGCGAACGCGGCTTCGAGGTGGACATCCCCGCCCTGCGCGCCAGGCACCCCTGGATGAAGACCTTCGGGGAATGGGCCCAGGCCTCCCGCTGGGAAACCGGTCCCAGGGACGACGCCATGCACCGCCCCGTGGAGCACGGCGAGTCGCCGGTCCGGCAGTGAGAGGCGGGGCCGGGGTCCCGTGGGGCAGGAGCCCCGGCGGGGCAAGAGCCCTGATCGCGGAGCCGGGCCCGGAGGGGCCCGCCGAAAGCGTCAATCGGAGTTGGCGTAATCCCGGCGCCATTGCGCCACGGGCTTGCCCAGGGGCGGGGTCATCATGATATTGGTCACGATGCGGCTGGCGCTGTTCACGCGCTGGCGCTCGCATTGGAAGAAATCGAATTCGTACGTCTGCCCGTAGACGAGATCGGTCAGATCGTCCAGCTGCAGGAAGGCGCTGGCGGCGGAATGGACTCCACCCAGGTCGATGACCCGCCTGCCGTTCACGAACACCCAGACGTCGTCGTCGCCGGTGAACTCGAAACGGAGCCCGCTCTGGTGGACGAAGGTGGTGTGCAGCTCTGTGCAGAATCCGTAATTGTGGCCCGAACCGGCGGGATCCTGTCCCTGCGCCTCCAGGAGAGGGGGGAAATATTCGCTGACATCCCCGCGGAAGCTCGTCGTCGGATCGCCGGTGTTCACATTCCCCAGCCGGCTGTAGACATAGGTGCTCGGACCCTGGGAGACGTCCAGCGTGAACTGCAGGGAGTCGTAGAATTTTCGGTTCTGCCAGTTGGTCCCGGCGGCGTGGAACGCCGTCGCGCAGCTTCCCGGGGAGGCGTAGATAGGCCGGTTGGTGTCCATGGCCCAATCCTTGAACCACTTGTTCAGCCCGCAATTGCGGTTGGGGGTGATCTGGTTCCGGGTGGGCTTGGGGATGCGCGTCCTCCCGAAATAGCCGGCGTCGGTGGTCACGTAGTCGGTCAGCGTGGCGTTGACCATGTTCGGGAAGACGCCGAGGGTCACGGGCTGGTTGAACTCGTTGGCCCTGCCGTCGGAAGGGTAGTCGTAGTGGATGACCCGCAGCCACAACTTGTCGGGAGGCTTCACCGGGGATCCCTTCAGCGACAGCAGCTGGTTCAGCGGCGTGCGGAAGGCCGTGTCATTGGGCGCCTTGGGCTTGGTGATGATGGACTCCGTGGATAGGCGGAACCTGTCCTGGCCCGCGCCCTGGACCTGGTACCGGACCGGCACCGCGCCCACGTTCACCGTGCCGGCCCAGGCAGGATCGCTGGCGAACCGGCTCAGGTATTTGCCGGAAATGGGGCGCTCGGCGAAGTACTCGGGGCCGTCCCAGCCCATCTGCCCGATGTCGACGCCGGTCCCCTCCTTGTGGTAGTACTCGAAATAATAGCGCCGGCCGCCGATGAGCGGGATGGGCTTGGACACGGCCGTGCCGCTCGTCGGCCAGGCGGTCACCCATCCGTACAGCCAGCATTTGGGGTTGGGGTCGAGGTTCGCCTTGGTGTTGTCCGAGCTCAGGTAGAACAGGGATTCGTCGTCGGAGCGGGTGTAGAAGGTGTAGTTGCCGGTCAGGGGGGGGATGAGATAGCCGGTCCACTTCGCGCCGTAATTGTCGAAATCGACGTTGTTGCCGAGGTGGTTCGAGGTGACCCTCCGATCGGGGTTGGGCCTGGTGATGGTCAGCTGCCTGAACGCGGTGACGGAGGTGCCGGCGATGTTGATCCAGACCTCCCCGTCGATCTGGCCGAAGCGCGTCGCGTCGATGTAATTCGCGCCGTTGCCGTTGATGATCTCCTGGGCCAGCAGGGTCATGAGCCCGTCCGAGGCCAGGAAGGACTTGGTCTTGTTGGCGTAATTCGACGAGGACATGCGGCCGATCTTGCTCGAATACATGGTCCCGACGGAAATGGCCGACACGCCCAGGATCAGGATGATGGTGAGGGCCAGCACCAGCCCTCGCTGCGATTCTGCCTTCCGCACTGGAACCTCCATTCAGATCCTGTTCCTGAGGATGACGTTCATGGGCAGGGCGATCTTCCGGTAGCCCGGCTTCGGAAGGTGCGGATCCGGCTTGGCAGTGCGCGCCCGCACCAGCAGGGAGGCCGAACGCATGTCCTTCCAGGCCGTGGTCGGCGCGCCCGCGGAATTCCGGAAGGTGAAGCCGAGGGAATCGATGTTCTCGGCCAGCGCCATCTCCGAGGCGCCCGTCGCGCCGTTCGGACGGATGATGAGGTTGCCCCCGCTCACCAGGTAATGGTCCTCGCGGTAGCCGAAGATGCGATCCCCCACGGACAGCCGCACGGACGAGGTGAGGCGGATGCTGTCGAGGCCCGTGGCATTGTCCTTGACCCCTTTCGTGAACCCGTTCGAGTTGTACCCCACGTCGATGGCGAACTTCGCGGTCGTCGCCGCAGGATCGGCGTAATCGAGGAGCACGTGCGTGACGTTGACCAGCACGTTGCCGGTGCTGGCGAAGGGCTTCGCGTCGCCCACGGCGACGAAGACGTTCAGGGCGGCGGCCTGCCCGACGAAATGCTCGGCGCCGCGCGGATTGCTCCCCACGATCAGGATGCCGCCGCTGACGCTCAACGAGGGCCATCCCGTGTCCGGAAGGGCGGAGCCGGCCTGCTGCAGCACCTCCACGAACTTGTTCATGACGAAATGGGCGTTCTGGTCCCGCTCCGCGATCTGCTCCGAGGTGCTGAAGGTCTTGTAGGAATCCTTGTAGAACCGCACCACCACCACCGCGAGGATGCCGACCACTGCCAATGCCACCGCCGCCTCGGCCAGGGTGAAGCCGGATTCATTGCGCCCGCGGGGCGCATGGCTAGAAGCGCTTGGCGACATAGGTCGTTACCTTGAGGGAATCCTTGGTGGGAGTCGTCCACCTGCAGGCGATGTCGACGCGCACCACGTTGGCGACCTTCAGGTTGGTCTTGGGGGAGTACGCGTCGCCGACCGTGCTCGTCAAGGTGATGTAGTGCGGAGCGGCGGCCGCGATGGTGGCGCTTTTCGGCGGGAAGTTCGCGTCCATGTTCTTGGCGATGTTGATTCGCGTGTCCTCCAGGTACTTCTCGACCATCCGGATGGCCACCAGCTGCTTGCTGCTGGAGCCGCTGCCCCGGCTCGACATCCCCTGCACCTTGGTGAAGAACGCGATCCCCAGGCCCACGACCACTATGGC
>CBILQL010000538.1:0-4103 GCA_966238865.1 uncultured bacterium | reverse complement strand
TGGCGCGGCCGGCATCTGGCGCGTGATCCAGGTGCTTCAGGACCCGGAAGGGTCGGGCGATTGGGGAATCACCTTCCAGGTGGACCTGGCCGAGTCCCGCACGGCGGGAACTCCGGTGTTACGCCTGGACAGCTTCGGTCCGGTGGGCTGAGACGAAGGATTGTAGCTGGGGTCGAAGCGGCTGACTATGGCACTGCCTGTGCGGCTGCCGGGGTGACGGCCTATGTGGCAGCCTTGTAGGCGAGCCATCCGCCGAACCGGGTGATGTCTTCCGCTCTCCCCTCGGCACCGGCTTCGGTCCCGTAGGACTCGCACAGGAAGCCGGGCACCGCCTCCCCCGATTCCAGCTCCACGGCGCCGATGACGAGCGGCGCCTTCACCTGGCGGAGGAACAGGCCCAGGGCCGGGCGGGACATTTCCCACACCTCCACCGCGATGGCGGAACCGCCGGCGTTCCTGCGCACCAGGCCGGGAAAATGCCTCTCCCCGCGCCGCAAGGCATACAGCCCATAAACCGGCGCCGTGCGTGCCGGGCCCCGCAGTCGCGCACCCAGATCGAGCAATTGCCCGTTCAGCGGCTGACCCGACAAGTGCAGGCCCGCAACCGCCACGGAGGCCCGGTCGTCGGGAAGATGCATGCCTTCCCGCTCCGGCAGGGGGTGGCCGGTGGCTCCCATGGGGATGCGGGCGCGGCGGTGCAGGGCCGCGCCGAGCGAGGACAGCAATCCTTCCCGGAAGGGCAGTCCGATCAAGGTGACGCCGAAGGGGAGCCCGTTCGCCTGGAACCCGCCGGGGACGGCCAGGGCGCATAGGTCCAGCAGGTTGACGAAATTGGTGTAGGTTCCCAGGCGGCTGTTGCAGCCGATGGGATCGGCGGCCACCTCGGAGAGGCGGTAGTGGGTACCGGCGGTGGGGACGACCAGCACATCCACTCCGGCGAGGCGGGCTTGGCAGCGGGACTTGAGCTCGTCCAGCCGGTATTGGGCCCGGAAGGTGTCGACGGCGGACAGGCTCTTGCCGGGTTCCACCACCTTGCGGATCACGGGCAACACCGACTCCGGATGCTTCTCAATCATCTCCCCGAAGGCGGCCCAGCGCTCGGCCACCCAGGGGCCTTCGTACAGTAGGCGTGCCGTGTCGGCGAAGTCTTCGAAAGGGATCTCGACCTTCCTGCCGCCCATGGACTCCAGGTTGGCGACAGCGCGGCGGAACAGGTCCGGGTACCCGTCCTGGCCGAAGAACCGCAGGTGGGCGCCCTGGGGGACGCCGAAACGGAATCGGGCGGGCGCGGGCAGGAAGGCGCGGGAATCGACCACGCGTTCCATGGGCAGGGGACGGGCATAGCCGGGATCCTCGTCGCCGCGCAGGCATTCCAGGACGCGGAAGGCGTCTTCGCTGGTGAGGGAGAAGACGGACACGCAATCGAGCGAGCGGCAGGCAGGCACCACGCCGCGGGTGCTGACCACGCCCCGGGTGGGCTTGAGGCCGACGATGTTGTTGAAGCCGGCAGGGACGCGGCCGGATCCGGCCGTGTCCGTCCCGAGGGAGAAGCTGACCAGGCCCGCCGCCACCGCCGCCGCGGAACCCGAGCTGGATCCCCCGGAAATGAATTCTCCATGGAAGGGGTTCCGCACCGCGCCGTATGGGGACCGCGTTCCCACCAGGCCGGTGGCGAATTGATCCAGGTTGGTCTTCCCGATGATGATCGCTCCAGCTTCCTCCAACCGGCGCACCGCCACAGCGCTGCGTTCGGGGATATAGGCGAAGGTCGGGCAGGCCGCCGTAGTGGGATGTCCGGCCCAATCGATGTTGTCCTTGACGGCGCAAGGAAGACCGAACAGCGGATAGCGTCGGAACGGATCCGCCTCGCCCCGGACGGCCTCCTCCAGGGCGGCAGCCCGGGCGAACAGGGCATCCCAGGAGGGCAGGTGGATCCACAGGGCCGGGTCCGCATAGGCTTCGATACGACCACGGATGTCCTGCAACAACCCGGTCGGCGTGAGTCGACCCTCGCGGTATTGGGAATGCAAGGTGCGTATGTCCAGGCTCAAGGCTTGGGGAGGCATGGATTTACAGTCCATCGGCCGGGGTATACCCCCAGTGAGAATTGTTTAGGGTTGTCATTTTCGTAATGTATATCACGCTTCCCCTCGCTACCGAATGCCGACTATTGGCAATAACCGAAGTGTCACTGACTTTAATTGACAGTTTCGCGACATTTCGATTCCCGGAAACTTTTCTCCGCTCCAAAACGGCCAATTCAAGGCTCCTGTTTGGTACGCCCATTGCATAAGCAAAACTCAACCCAAGGAGGATGACATGAAGAAGAGCACGGCACGAAGCACCGCATTCCCGCTATCCGGCCGCTTGCAAGGTCTGATGCTGGGAGCCGCGCTCTTCGCCAGTGTCGCCGGCCTAGGCGCCGTCCAGACCGCGCAGGCCGCGACCCCGCTGAAGATTGCCTACAGCGATTGGCCGGGATGGGTAGCCTGGGATGTGGCCTTGCAGAAGGGCTGGTTCAAGGAAGCCGGCGTGGACGTGGAGCTCATCTGGTTCGAGTACGTCCCCTCCATGGACGCCTATTCCGCCGGCAATGTGGACGCGGTGTGCATGACCAATGGCGATGCACTGGTCACGGGCGCCTCCGGCAAGCCGTCCAAGGGCATCCTGCTCAACGATTACAGCAACGGCAACGACATGGTGGTTGCCAAGCCCGGCTTCAAGTCCATCAAGGACCTGAAGGGCAAGAAAATCGGCGTCGAAGTCGGCTTCGTCGATCATCTGCTCCTTCTCAAGGGGCTGGAAGCCAACGGCCTCAAGGAGAAGGACGTGACCCTGGTGAACATGCCCACCAACCAGACACCCCAGGCCCTGGCTTCCGGTTCGGTGTCCGCCATCGCCGCATGGCAGCCCAATTCCGGCCAGGCCCTGAAGGAGGTTCCCGGTTCGGCCGCCATCTTCACCAGCGCCGATGCGCCCGGGCTCATCTATGATTTGCTGTTCGTGAGCAGCGAGAGCCTTGCCAAGCGCCGGGAGGACTGGAAGAAGGTGGCCCAGGTATGGTTCAAGGTCGTCGACTTCATCAAGGACGAGAAGAACAAAGCCGAATACCTGCAGATCATGAGCGCACGGGTGGGCCTCAAGCCCGAAACCTACGAGCCGTTCATGAAAGGCACCAAGTTCCTGGACCTGGCCGGGAATGTCAAGCACTTCGCGGACGGCAAGGACCTCTCCTCGGTGTACGGTTCCTCCAAGGTGGTCGACGACTTCAACGTCAAGAACGCCGTCTACAAGAAATCCCAGGACGTGAAAACCTACCTGGACGGCTCCCTGGTGGCCGAAATCGCCACGGCGACTGCGGCCGCCAAGAAATAAGCCCGGTTCAGCCCTGATCATCACAGACACCGGACGGGAAAGCGACTTGTGACTCTGAAGAAAGCCGCCTTTCCCGCGCCGCTTCCGGCCACGGACGTGCGCAAGCCGGTCGCTCCGATACCGCCGGCCGTGATTCCCGGCGAACTCCCCGACACCGGGAGGAAAACCGATTTGCGATCGGGCCTAAGCGGCAGCCGCGGCCCCGGCCTGCTCCGGGTGCGCAAACCCCTGGGTCGCCGGGCATCCTTCTGGGCCGCCCAGGCAGCCTTCCTCCTTCCCCTGCTGCTCTGGTGCGCCATCAGCTATGTCCCGTTCCTTTGGCATCCGAGGGTCCGGATCACCGATCCCGGCGAGGTAGCCTATTTCGAGCCGGGCGTTCTGGTGGAAAAGTCCCTGTTCCGCGAGGAGAACGCCAAGCTCTTCGCGGCCGGAGGCAAGCCGGCCCAAGGCGATCCCGCGAACCCGGTGTACCTGCCCGCCCCCCATGCCGTGGCCAAGGCCCTCGTCACCGGCTTCATGACGGCCCCCGTCCGCGCCGGCGAGCCCTGGCTGCATGAAAGCCTGCTGCACAGCATCCGCATCATCCTCTACGGATTCCTGCTCTCGGCCCTGCTCGGCATCCCCCTGGGCATCCTCTGCGGCACCTTCCCCCTGTATTCCCGGCTCACCGAACCCTTCGTGGACTTCATCAGCTACATGCCGGCGCCGGTGGTCGGGGCCCTGTCGGT
>CBILQL010000537.1:0-4115 GCA_966238865.1 uncultured bacterium | reverse complement strand
GGCGTATGGCAGCGCCACCTACGACAGCCAGGGGTGGTTCCGGAAATGGAAGGAGCGGCTTCTGACCGACAAGGGCGCGGCGGGAAAAGCCATTCGCGCCATGGGCTATTTGCTTCAACGGGGGAAGCTCAAGGGCCAGAGGCGGAAGGCGCTGCTGTCGGCACGGCGGTTTTTCAGGAACAACCAGATGCGTATGAACTACGCTTGGTTCCATTCCCGAAACCTTCCGGTAGGCAGCGGCGTCGTGGAAGCGGCTTGCAAGATGGTCGTGAAGCAGCGGATGTGTCGCAGCGGAATGCGGTGGACCAGCGAAGGAGGTCAAACGATTCTGGCCCTCCGGACGGCCATCAAATCCTCACGCTGGGATGACTGCTGGACCGAGTACCAAGCTCTCAGGCTCGCCGCATGATACGTAGATCCGAGTCTTCACCCAAAAAAACCAAGGCGCTTCTGGATGATGTTGACTGTCTTCAAGTCCTTGAGCGAGTCAACCCACTCCACAAAAGGAGACCGCCCATCAGGTATCCGGTAAATTTCGACCTGATTGGGTTTTACCTCCACGCCCATAAATGTAGGCTATAACCTACAATAAGTCAAGAGAGAAGGGAAATGCCACCCGCGCAAGAAAAGAGGCCGGGAAACTCGGCTGCGCGAATCGCTTGCCGGGCTTCGCCACCCACAACAACGCGCAGGGATGTGACCCCGGTCACTGATCCCCCCGGGGGCATTTAGTTACCTTTACCAAGCAGGGCGGTAGACTATGAACCTTGACCCATTTGGCGACCCCTTCAAGCTAGGCGCAGGCCTGTCCTCCTCGGACATCTTCCGGCGGCCCCGGAGCGGGGCGATTTCCCGTCCCAAAAAGGCCGAGCCGGCCCCGGAACCGGAGTCGGAAACCCAGCCGCTCGATTCCGAGGCGATGGACGAAGAGACGGCCGCGGCGGAAGAAAATGAGCAGCCGGGCGAAAAGGTCGTTCTCAAGAACCCGAAATGGGAGGTCGAGGAGGTAGGCTTCAACGAGGAGACCGAAATATCGGTCGAGGCCGAGCTTCCGGAGTCCCAGGCCCACAAGACCAAGGTCTCCTTCGAGCTGTTCGCCAAGACCCCGGACGGGCCCGAGAGCATCTCCAAATGCGAAGGCACCATCCAGGATGGAAAGGCCACGGGGAAGATTCCGGTGTACATCCCCCAATACAAGGATGCGGAAGGGAATCTCCTTCCCAAGGTGGAATACTATTTCACCGCCAAACATAGCGCTTCGGATCTCCTCAAGGACGAGAGCGTGGTCAAGTCGGTGGACCATCTGGCCGACCGGCTCATCCAAAGCCATATCCTCCAGGATGTCACCTTCGCCACCGGCAAGAGCTTCATCAGCCCCGGGCATTCGGCCTCCCTGAAGAGCATGGTCAAGCGCATCAAGGAATGGAAGAAGGAGCATCCCGACGCGAAGCTGGCCATTTTCGGGCATGCCGACGCGGTGGGCAAGGAAGGCGCCAACAAGAAGCTCTCGGAGCGCCGGGCGGATTCGGTATTCGCCTTCCTCACCAAGGACCCGGACATCTGGAAGGCGCTGTACGACGAGGAGAAGTGGGGCCTCGCCACCACCCAGGAGCTGCTCAAGTACCTGGGGCATGACCCGGGGACCATCGACGGCCAGGACGGGCCCAAGACGCAAGGAGCGGTCAAATCTTTCCAGGGGCAGAAGGGGATGACCCAGAGCGGGCAGGCGGATGCGGCCACGCGGGAGGCCCTGTACGACGCCTTCTTCGCGGCCTGCAATTCGGAGGCCTTTGTCGGCAAGGACTTCGATGCCATCGACGGCAAGCCCCGGGCGGGATGCAGCGAGTTCAACCTGGTGGAGCAGACCCAGGGGGCTTGCGAGAAGAACCGCCGGGTGGCGGTGTTCCTGCTCAAGTCCAACAAGAATTTCCCCATCCAGTATCCCTGCAAGCACGGCGACGTGGAGCCCTGCAAGAAGCAGGTCGCGCGCAAAGGGGCCCGCCGCACCGCGGGCTTCCAATGCCTGTTCTACGACCAGCTGGTGGTGGAGGCGGTCACCCCGCCGCCCGAGCCCGAGAAGGCCATCGTCGAGCTCAAGTGGGAGAAGCAGGTCCTGATCGTGGACAATGCCTCCGCGGACGCGGATCGGCAGACCAAGGTCCTGGTCAAGACCGCGGAGATGCCCGGCGCCGTGGACGCGGTCCTGGAATTCTTCCAGTACGCCGCCGACGGCAAGCACGAGAGCATCGCCAAGCACGACCTGAAGCTAGAGGGCGACAAGCTCTTCACCAAGGACGGCAAGGAATTCGCCTGCCGCATCGCCGCGCACAAGACCCTCTACGATCACGGCCGGCACCAGTACTTCTGCACCCTCAAGGCGGAGGGCCAGGAGAAGTCCAGCCCGAAGGACAAGGCGGGGCTGCTCCACCTCAAGCACCTGGACAGCTGCGTGGCCGACCCCAGCGGCGACCTGCCCGGGGCCGCCCAGGAAGGCACCTGGTTCAACGACCACATCTCCAAGCACGGCCCCTGGAAGGAGGCGACGGAGAACAAGGCCGTCGCCGACGGCCACAAGTCGGACAAGAAGGGCGCGGTCACCACGGCGGAGATGAAGGCCCTCCTGGAAGGCGACCGCTTCCTGCACCATCAGAGCAGCCACGGCACGGCCTATTGCACCTGCGACGGCAAGAAGAACTACGTCAAGAAAACCGCCAACAAGGGCGCCGACGGCTACCTGGATTATGCCTGCCCGGTATGCGGCAAGTACGACAAGGCCATCGGCACCATCTTCCTCAAGGGCTGGTCCGATCTCTTCTTCATCGAGGACGTGAAGGCCCTCAAGAAGTGGCCCAAGACCCTCCTGTTCGCGAATTGCTGCCTCACCTCCATCACCGACACCTATCCCAAGGCCTGGAACGCCCAGGGCACCCGCTGGTACATCGGCTGGGCCCTGCCCGTGGGCGATGCCGACGCCGTGAACTGCGCCAAGGCCTTCTACAAGCGTTGGCTGGAGCATTACGAGATGGATCCGGCCAAGGTGCAGGACGCCTTCAATGACATCAAGGGACCGTACGCCAAGTACCGGCCCCGCATCTCCGGCGCCTGAGGAGGGGAATCGTGCTGACCTATCCGGAATCCGTCCAGCGCTTCGAGGAGCTGAAGAACCAGCTTCGCATCCCCGCCGATGCGGATCTGGCTCTCGTCGAAAAGCGGCACATCGAGCAGTTGCCGCAGGGGGAGATCGAAGCCATGGAGGGCGCGCCCGCGGAACTGCAAGAGCCGGCGGGCCTGCAAGCGCCCGAAAACCCGCAAGGGCTCTCGGGTCCGCAAGGGGACGGCGATGCCGCCGGGTCCGGGAATGGGTCGGCCGGCATCTCCGAGCGGCTGGTCTGGGTCGGCGAGTACAGCCTCGGATTCATGTTCTGGGAATTGGCCATCGACGCCCAGGGAAGCCTGGTACGATTGAGGAAATCACGATGAGAAACAAGATGAGAGGGGCCCTGGCCCTGGTCTTTGCCCTGGGCCTTGCCCTGGGGACGACCATGTGCGGTTCCAAGCCTCCCAAGGAGGAGAAGATGAATCATTCGGAGCAGGTGAAGGCGTCCGAGCGTTGGGTCGAGATTTCGGTGGCCGGTCAGAAATACCTGGTCGTGAAAGTCGCCGATGCCGGCCATAAGCCCGACGGCGACTTCGTAGGCTCGGCGTCCCTCGGGAAGCCCGAATTCACCCTGTTCTATATCCTCATCCCCGATGCCGCGTCGGCGGCGGAAATCGGCTATGTGTTGGACGGCAATGCCAGCGCCCTCGCCAAGCCGACAAAGATCTTCCGCATGCCCGGATCCGCCCTCTTTACCGCCTTCATCGCCGACCCCGCCAAGCCGGGGTCCCTTTCATTCAAGACCGGCGGCAAGGAAACGGTCGTGGCCCTGTCCTCGTCGGCCTTGCAAGCCCTGCCCTTCTTCTGGAGCGGTGAGCCCCCCTCCGTCGCCTTCGAGGAAATCCCCGGATGGATGGAAGGCTCCGGCCCATGAGCGACGCCGTCTCCGCCGATACCGCACTCCGCCTCCTGCGGGCGCGGACCTTCCTGTATGGCCGCCAAGCCGTCCTGTACGGAA
>CBILQL010000536.1:0-4123 GCA_966238865.1 uncultured bacterium | reverse complement strand
GTCGTGAGGTCGTGCTCGACCTTCGCGAATGCTTGCGCGAGCATCGAGGTCGCGCTTTGCGTGAGGATCTGGGCGCGGGTGAACTCCGTGGTCTCCTTGGCGAAGTCCACGTCGCGGATGCGGCTCTCGGCGTCCTGGGTGTTGTAGATCTGGTTCGACAGGTTGGCCATGGCGAACTCGAGGCGGTTCACGTAGGCGCCCAGGTCGGAGCGCACGGTGTTCACCGACTTGATGGCCGTGTCGATCAGGGACAGGGAGGCCAGGGCCGATTGGGTGGTGCTCACCGAGGTGGTGGCGATGTTCATCCCCAGGGCGCCCAGGGTCATGGCGGAGATGGTGATGCTGATGCGGTCGATGGCCTGGTTCGAGCCCGCGCCGATATGCAGCACCGAGGCCTGGCCGCCGGAGACGCCGAAGGAGCCCGCTTCGCCGTCGAGCAGGGTCATGCCGTTGTAGGAGGCCGAGCTCGAGATGCGGGTGATTTCCGACAGGAGCTGGTTGAACTCCTTGTCGATGAAGCCGCGCTCGGTGGTGGTCATGGTGTCGGTGGCGCTCTGGATGGTGAGCTCGCGCATGCGCTGGAGGATGTTGTTGATCTCCCCCGTGGCGCCTTCCGCGATCTGCAGCAGCGCGATGCCGTCGGCGGCGTTGGACTTGGCCCGTTCCATGCCGCGCACCCTGGAGCGCAGGGACTCCGACACCGACAGGCCCGCGGCGTCGTCGCTGGCGCGGTTGATGCGCAGGCCGGTGGAGAGCTTCTCGAGGGATTTGCTGAGGGCGCCCTGCTGCATGGAGAGGGCGCCGTTGCCGATCATGGCCGAGATGTTGTGATTGATACGCATGTCAGTAACCTCCGTGTTTTCGAACTTTCGCGGCCCGCGTCCTTGCGGCCTCGTTCGTGGACCAATCGGTCCTGCTGTCTTTCCTTTCTTCGGAAAGAACTTCCCGGGGGTTGAGGACTTTTTTTCCGTAACTCGCCGGGATATCCCGACTTGGAGCGGAACTTGAAGCGTTCCGCCAAGTCCCGGCGGAGGGTTTTTCCAGGGACGGCGGCGGAAATCCGCGGCATTGGCAATAACGTGCGGGAGACTTGCAGCGGAACTTCGAGCGGATGGGAAGGTTCGGGAACTGGGTAAAAGCGGAAAAAAAATTCTCCGGGCAGGGAGGGAAGACCCTCCCTGCCTCCAGGCTATGCCGCTCCGGCCTTTTCCCGCGCCTTTTCCAGCAGAGCGGAAGCGGCTTTCCCGAAGGCCGACAGCAGGGCGTCCGCGTCCGGAAGCTCCTTCTCCCCCACCACCTCGTAATAATATCGGAACTTGGGCTCGGTGCCGGAGGGCCGCAGCAGGATCCAGCTGCGATCCGTGAACACCACCTTGAGGCCGTCGGAGACGTCGGTGCGCTCCACCGCCCGTTCGCCCCCGCCCACCGGGATCCTGTCCCCGGGCTTCACCATGCCGCCCTCCAGGATGCCCATCACCTTGTCCTTGTAGGCCTGCCATGCCTCAACGGTGACGCCCTTCACGTCGGCTCCGCCCTTGCCGGGATAGTAGTAGCCATGGGCGGCGCGCAGCGCGTCGTACTGGTCGCCGAGGTTCCGGCCGGAGGCGGCCAGCGCCGAGAGGGCGGCCAGGAAGCCGGCCAGGGCGCATTTCTCCAGGGTGTGCCCGGCGAAGGAGATGCCGTCGCTCTCCTCGAAGGCCATCAGGAAGTCGCCCGAGGCGAGGGGTGCGCGGAAGTTCTTGAATCCCACGGGGCCCTCGAACACCTTGCGGCCCGCCTTGCGCGCCACCTCGGCCGCGAAGCCCGAGGACGGCACCGTGGTGGCCACCCCGCCCGCGAGCCCGCGGGCCAGGAGCCCGGCGTAGGCCACGGGAGCGAACTTGTTCATGTCCATGTCGAGGCGGGCGTCGGCGAAGCGGATGCGGTCCGCGTCCGGATCGAGGGCCACCGCCAGGGACAGGGGGCGGCCGGCCTTGCGCAGCTCCTGCATGAGCAGGGCCTGGTTGCGGGCGTTGGGCTCGGGCTTCACGCCGTGGAACGAGTAGTCGTCCTCGGTGTTGTAGAAGCGGATGGAGCCGGCGGCCTCCAGCGTCTCCATGATCTCCCGGCCCAGCAGCCGCTGGATGTAGCCGCGTGAGGAGCCGTGCATGTTGTCCACCGCGATGAAGAGTCCGGGGGCGGCCTTGGCCAGCCAGGCGCGCAATGCCGGGAGGTCGAACACCCGGCTCTTCTTCTCCACGAAATCTGCGAAGAGGCCGGCCGCGTCCACGACCGTGCGCAGGCCGAGGAAGTCGGCGGTCGCCGGGGCGAAGGCCGCCCCGGGGCGCATGAAGGCGTTGCTCTCCTTCTCGATCAGGGAGGTGAGGTCCACGTCGGCGGGCCCGCCGTCGGCGGGATTGAACTTGATGCCGGCGTACTCCATGGGGTTGTGGGAGGGGGTGAAGTTGATGGACCCGGCGGCCTTGAGTTCGGTGACCAGGGCCGATCCGACGCCGGTGGGGCATTCCCCCGCGTCCCAGATGCGCACCCCGGCGGCCGCCAGCTCGCGCATGGCGGCTTCCATGAACTCGACGCCCATGTAGCGGTTGTCCCGGAACACCAGCACCCCGGCGGCCCGGACGGCGGCGAAGTCTCGGAGGCCCGTCGCCTTCAGGAACGCGGGCGATTGCATCATGGCCAGGATGCCCCGTACCACCTTGTGGACGTTGAGGAGGGTGAAGCCCTCGCCGATGGCCTCGCGCCAGCCCGAGGTGCCGAACACCACGGTCGTGGCCCGCCCCGAGGTCCGGGCGACGGCGCCCTGGGTCTCGCGGATGGCGGTGATGGCGTCCACGCAGGCGGAACGCACCGCCGGGGCCAGGGTCTCGGCGTTGAAGCAGGCCCCGAGCAGGTTGGCGGCCTCCCAGAGGCTGGGGCCGAAGGGGCCGTCGGAGGCGAGCTGCGCCTTGATCCTGCCGGCCCAATCGTCGGGCAGGGCCTTCCAGACGGGCTCCAGGGACGCATCCAGTTCGCGGGCCGCCCTCCGCTTCGTCTCAGCCGCGTCCGCGGCGCCTGCCGCGCCGACCGCGCCTGCCGCCCGGATGCCCCCCTCGATAGTCCCCGCACCGCCAGCACCGCCCATATGTCCGTCCTTTCCCGATCGGCTCCGCGGCTTTCCGGCGGACCCCGTCCGAGAAAATTACTTTAGACCCCGGGACTATGGGGAAGAAAGTCGTAATCGTCGGCGGGGGATTCGGGGGCCTACGGGCCGCCAAGGCCCTCGGGAACGCCGCGGGCGTGGACGTTTCCGTGATCGACCGCAAGAACCATTTCCTCTTCCAGCCGCTCCTGTACCAGGTGGCCACCGCCTCCCTCAGCCCCTCCGACATCGGCGCCGCCATCCGCCAGGTCCTCGGCCCCTACCGCAACATCCGCGTGCACCTGGAAACCGCCCTCTCCGTGGACCTGGAGCGGCGCCAGGTGATCACGGACTCGGACGCGCATCCCTTCGACTACCTGATCCTGGCCTGTGGATCCACCCACAGCTATTTCGGCCGGGACGACTGGGAGGACCTGGCCCCGGGCCTCAAGACCCTCGAGCAGGCCCTGGAGATGCGCCGCCGGCTGCTGCTGTCCCTGGAGGCGGCCGAGAAGGAAGGGGACCCGGAGCGCCAGCGCCGCCTCCTCACCTTCGTCATCATCGGCGGCGGGCCCACGGGCGTGGAACTGGCCGGCGCCGTGGCCGAGCTCAGCCACAGCATCGCCGCCTCGGAGTTCCGCAACATCCGCGCCGACCTCATCCGGGTGGTGCTGGTGCAGGGCGCCGATCGCGTGCTGCCGACCTTCGCCCCGGAGCTGTCCGAGAAGGCCCGGCAGGCCCTGCTGAAGAAGGGGGTGGAGGTGATCCTCGATCGCCGGGCCGACGACATCGGCCCAGCGGGCGTGACCGTGGGCGGCGAGCTGATCGAGACCTCGACGGTGATGTGGGCCGCCGGCGTGCGGCCCTCGGCGCTCAGCGCCACCCTGGGAGTCCCGCTGGACCGGCACGGGCGGATACCGGTATGCGCCGACCTGAGCGTCCCCGGCCATCCCGGGGTCTTCGTCATCGGAGACCAGGCCCGGTGCGAAGCCCAGGGCGGCCCCC
>CBILQL010000535.1:0-4127 GCA_966238865.1 uncultured bacterium | reverse complement strand
TACTATCTCGATCCGCGCATCGAGGTGCTGAAGGATCGCCTGCGCCAGATCCGCGTCGATGAAGTTCCGCGCTTCCGCCCGCCGATTCCGGAGCCCGATCCGAGCCCGCTCGAACAGGCCATCATCAGCAAGGTAAGCGGCAGGGCGGTCCCCCTGCGCGGCAACGACATCGACACGGACCGCATCATCCCGGCCCGCTTCCTCCGCTGCGTGGTCTTCGACGGGCTCGGTCCCCACTCCTTCGAGGACGACCGCGCCCAGCTCAAGGCCAAGGGCTCGCTCCACCCCTTCGACGACGCTCGCTTCCTGGGCGGGGCCATCCTCTTCGTGAACAAGAACTTCGGCTGCGGCTCCTCGCGCGAGCATGCGCCCCAGGCGTTGATGCGCTGGGGCATCAAGGCCGTCGTCGGCGAGAGCTTCGCCGAGATCTTCTTCGGCAATTGCGTCTCCCTGGGCATCCCCTGCGCCGTCGTTTCCGAAGCGGCCGCCGGACGCCTCCAGGCCGCCGCCGAGGCGAATCCCCAGACCGCCTGGAGCCTGGACGTCTCCGCCGGCACCGTCTCCGGCGCGGACCTTTCCGAGAAGGCCGTCATTCCGGACGGCCCGCGGTCGCAATTCCTCTCCGGGCGCTGGAACTCCCTGAACGAATTGCTGGAGCGCGCGCAGGAGGTGGAGAAGGTGGCCACCGCCCTCCCCTACGTCCACGGATGGTGAAGGGGCGATGGCGCGCACGCTGATCCCCTCCCTGCTCCGCAAATACTCCCAGGTTTTTCCCGTCGGCTCGGCCGGGTCCAGGTACCCGGCCCATCTAGCCGCCCGGCGCCGCGCCCATCTCGAGGCCCTGGACGGCTTCGCCGTGTTCTCCGGCGTGCCCCGCGAGCCCGGCAGCGAGAACATCTGGATCATGAACGGGCTGCGCATCTTCCAGGAGCCCGCCCTCATCCACCTCACTGGCATCAACCAGCCGAAGGTCATCCTGGTCCTCAATCCCTTCGCCGGCTCAGGCCGCGGCGCCCGTTCCGTCGCCGGGCGCCGGGGACGTCCCGCGACGGAGCGCGAAGTCCTCTTCATCTCCGGGAAGGATCCCGCCAAGGAATTCTGGGACGGCATCCGCTTCGGCTATCCGAAGCACGACACCCCCGAAGCCCGCAAGGACCTCGAGGAGCTCCGGACCCTGACCGGCATCCGGGACATCCGCCCCCTGGAGGAATTCGACGTCTATTTCCAGGACCTGGTGCGGGAATCCCCCGAACCGTACGGCTATGCCCTGTATCACCGCTATGACCCCCACCCCTCCGACGAGAAGCGCCGGGGCAAGGTGCTCGAGACGCGCACCGATCACAACTGGGCCTTCAAGGAGCGCCTGGAGAAGCTGGCCAGGAAGAGCGGCCGCAACGGCTTCGCGATGCGCACCTGCGTGGACAGGCATTTGGAGCTGCGGCTGCCCCTGGAACCCCACCAGGTCCGGGACGCCGGAACCGCCGTGCGGCATACCGGCGCGGCCTTCAAGGAGACCCTTGCCCGTCTCGGGTCCTTCACGGACGAGAACGAGCTGGCCGCCTTCCTGGAAAGCCGGATGAAGGCCCGCTCGCCCTTCGGGCTGAGCTTCCCCAGCATCGTGGCCGGGGGCCGGAACGCCACGGTCCTGCATTATCTCAAGAACGACGAACCGCTGGAACGGAACGCCCTGGTGCTGCTGGATTTCGGCGTGCGCTACGGGACCATGCATGCCGACATCACCCGCACCGTCCCGCGGAACGGGAGGTTCAATCCCCTGCAGGCCCTGCTGTATCAGATCGTCCTGGATGCCGAGCAGCTGACCGTGCGCCTGGCCAAGCCGGGGACGACCATCCGCAGCCTGAACCAACGGGTCTGGGCATTCCTGGAGGAGCAATTGGAGGCGCGCTTCTTCTCCAAGGGAGGCAAGGCGGTCCGCGCCTATGAAGGCCAGCCCCACGGCCTCAGCCATCTCATGGGCGAGCAGGAGCATGACGGGGATCCCCACCGGGTATACCAGGACCAGCCCCTGCGGCCGGGCTGGCAGATCTCCAACGAACCCGGCCTGTACGGGCATTTCTCCATCACCCTCGGCGGAAAGCGCTATTCCGAGTGGATCGGGATCCGCATCGAGGACGACCTGCTGATCACAAAGTCCGGATGCCGCAACCTGTCCCAGGAAATACCCCGGGAAATCCGGGAGATCGAGGCGCTTATCCGGGCCTGACGCGCCCGCCGAATTTATATTTAACCGAGCTTTTCCGGGAAGAAGGGACCATGAGCGACAACAAGGACAAGGACCTCAAACAGAAGCCGGCCGCCGCACCCAAGGACCCGGGTGCGGCCAGGAAGGCCCCGGAATCTCCGGCCTCCGCCTCTCACAAGCCGGCCGCCGGGAAGCCGGCTTCCGCCGAGCCGGGCAAGCAGGCTGCCTCGGCTTCCGCCGCCTCCGCCGGGAAGCCCGCACCGGAGAAGCCGGAGCCGAAGGTCCCGTCCCCCAAGCGCTCCTTGCGCGAGGAGTTCCCGCCGGACGAAGACGAAGAGGCCGAGGAAGAACCCTTCGCCGACGAGAGCGAGGACGAGGAAGGGGAATTGGCCCTGGATCCGGCCGCCATCGGCGCCACCGACACTTCCGAACGCATCATCCTGGTGGTGGACGAGGAAGGCCAGCGCCGGAATGAAACGGTCTCCATCATCACCCAGATCCTCCCCAACGCCGTGATCGAAGTGGCCAACGATCCCGAGGAGGCCCTGGAGATGATGGAGGAGGGGGATTTCGACACCTTCGTCGTGAACTTCCTCATGCCCGGCTACAGCAGCTCGCCTTTCGTGAAGGCGGTCGCCAACCATCCCGAGCATCCCCTGCTCATCGGCTTCGCCGCCGACAAGATGTCCGATGCGGTGGATCCGAAGAAGGGCCTCAAGATCATCCCCCTCAAGCGGCTGTTCGATCTGGATACCAGCAGCAGCGGCGAGCAGGCGGAAGGGGAAGCGGCCGAGGAGTAGCTCCGCTCGGGATGCCGCAGATGGGCATCTGGTTCGACGCTAGCGGCGCGTGGTGACCTGGGAGAAGAGGTAATCCGATCCCGGCATCAGGTCCAGGGCATCCCGCATCATCGCGCTCAGCCGGGCCTGGTCTTCCGGGCGGGCGAATGCCTGCCGGGCAAGGCTGTATACCTTGACATCATAGGGATTCGCGGCCCGGGCTTCCAGGATGGAGGCCTGGGCGGAGGCCAGGTCGCCGTTGCGCAACGACATCCTGGCCTTGAGGAGATGGGCCTCGGCCGGCCGCGCGCCGGGATCGCCCTTGCCCAGGACGAGCAGGCGGTCCAGGATGCGGCGGCTGGCGGCGAATCGTCCCGACTCGTACTCGATCTGCGCCTCCTCCCAAAGGGCTTCGGTGGCCATTCGGCCGGCGGCCTGGCGCTTCAGCCGGGTGACCGCCTTGCGGGCGGCGGCGAATTCCCCCAGCTTGCGGTGGAATCGCGCTTCCAACAGCTGGTTACCGGGATGATCGGGATTCCGCCTCCGGGCGAAGTCGACGACCCGGGCGGCCTGTGCGGGGCGGGCGGTTCCCAGGTAGTAGTCGACGAGGCGGCCGTACAGGGAAAAGCTCCCGGGGAAACGGGAGATGCCGGACAGCCAGGCATCCTCGGCGGAATCCCAGCGCTTGTCCAGGAACAGGGCTTCGCCCAGCTGCAATTGGAGCTCGGCATCGTTGTCCGAGGCTCCCGGGCCGCGTCCGGCGGCAAGCATGCGGGCGGCCTCGGCATAGCGACCCATGCCCAGGAGGCAATTCCCCAAGGTGCGGGAGAAGGCGGGATTCGCCGGATGGGCCAGATAGGCGCGCTGGGCGAACGGCATCGCCTCGCGGAACAATCCGGCCTGGACCAGGACCCGGGCATAGGCATGCTCCAGCCTGGACTCGCCGAACTCCTCCCCGCCGCGTTCCGCGAGCAGGACTTCCAGATGGCCGCGGGCCTTCGCGGACTGGCCGGCATCGAGGTAGATGTCGGCGAGGGACACCCGCAAATCGACCAGCTCCGGAGCTGCCTTGAGGGCATGCTCCAGGTAGAACGCCCCTTTGAGGCCCTTTCCCTGGGTCAGATAGAATTGCCCGAGCAGCCCGT
>CBILQL010000534.1:0-4127 GCA_966238865.1 uncultured bacterium | reverse complement strand
CGAGGGGGTGGAGCGGGCGGACAAGGTCCTGGGCGCCTCCGTGGGAGCCGCTCCGGGAGCGAATCCCGGAGGCTTCCGGGCCCACCTGGACGCGACTTTGCTGGCTCCCTTGAAGGGCCGCCTTGCCGCCGGGAAAGGAACCTGACATGGCAACCCTGGCGAAACCCGCCCCGATCCTCGACATCAAGCGCGACTTCCCCGTGCTCAACCGCGTATTCGGCGGCGGGCCCGGCGAGCCGGGCCTTCCCCTGCATTACCTGGACAGCGCCGCCACCACCCAGAAGCCCCTCGCCGTCATCGACGCCATGGATCGCTTCTACCGGGAGGCCTACGGCACCGTGCGGCGCGGCGTCTACCGGCTCAGCGAGAAGGCCCCGGCGGAATACGAAGGCACCCGCAAGAAGGTGGCCGCCCTGATCGGCGCCGCCTCGGAGCGCGAGATCATCTACACCTCCGGCACCACCCAGGGCATCAACCTGGTGGCCTACAGCTACGGCCGCAGGTTCCTGAAGGCCGGGGACGAGATCATCCTCTCGCAGATCGAGCACCACGCCAACATCGTTCCCTGGCAGATCGCCTGCGAGATGACCGGCGCGGTGATCAGGACCATCCCCGCCGACGACCGGGGCGTGCTGGACCTGGACGCCTACCGCAAGCTGCTGTCGCCGCGCACCAAGGTCGTGGCGGTGAACCAGGTGAGCAACGCCCTGGGCACGGTGAACCCGGTGGCCGAGATCATCGCCCTGGCCCACGGGGTCGGAGCCGTGGTACTCGTCGACGGGGCGCAGAGCGCGGCCCACATGCCCGTGGACGTCCGGGCCCTGGATGCGGACTTCTTCGCCTTCTCAGGGCACAAGATGTTCGGGCCCACCGGCATCGGCATCCTGTACGGCAAGCTGTCCCTGCTCGAGAAGATGCCCCCCTACCAGGGCGGCGGCGACATGATCCAGCGCGTGACCTTCGAGAAGACCACCTACCAGGCGCCGCCACATCGCTTCGAGGCCGGCACCCCGCCCATCGCCGAGGTGGTGGGCCTGGGGGCCGCCGTGGACTACCTGCGCGGCCTGGGCCTCGATCGCATCGCCGCCCACGAGCATGCCCTGCTCGAATACGGCACGGCCCTGCTGTCGGAGATCCCGGGGTTGCGGCTCATCGGCACGGCTCCCGGCAAGGCGTCCATCCTGGGCTTCGTCCTGGAGGGAGTGCATCCTCACGACATCGGCACCTTGCTGGACCAGGAAGGCATCGCCATCCGGGCGGGCCATCATTGCGCCCAGCCCACCATGGATCGCTTCGGCGTGCCCGCCACCGCCCGGGCTTCCCTGGGGCCCTACAACGACGCGTCCGACCTGGATGCCCTGGCGGCCGGCATCCGCAAGGTCCAGAAGGTGTTCGGCTGATGTCCCGCAGCAGCGAACTGTACCAGCAGGTCATCCTCGACCATAACAAGAACCCCCGCAATTACCGACCCATCCCCGATGCGGCCTACGTCTGCGAGGGACACAATCCCCTGTGCGGCGATCACATCACCGTGTACCTGAATCTGACTCCCTCCGAACAGGGCGGCAGCGACGGCGGCGTCATCAAGGACGTGTCCTTCCAGGGGAACGGCTGCGCCATTTCGAAGGCCAGCGCCTCCATGATGACCGCCTTCCTCAAGGACAAGCCGGTCGACGAGGCGCGGCGGATATTCCAGGAATTCCATGACATGGTGCGCGGCGATTGGGATCCGGAGGGCCAGGAACATCATCTGGGCAAACTGGTCCTCTTCAAGGGTGTGCGGGAGTACAGCTCCAGGATCAAATGCGCCTCCCTGGCCTGGCATGCCATGATGGGAGCCTTGGACAAGCGGGGAACGGCCACCAGCGAAGCAGGTGATTAGGCCGAACCGGCCTGGAAAATCCATCGTTTTAGCCTGCGGAACCCTCCCTTCCGGATTTCAAACCCGACTTTTACCTCATGGATGCCGGCTGTCCCCGCGTCCGCTGGCCGGGGTATCCCTTCTTTTTTAACTTTCTGCGGCGGCCCTCGCCCCCAAGGCGGCGCCATCAAAGGGAGTGCTATGACCACCAGACTGAAATTTGCCGTCATCGGGTTGGGCCAATGCGGAGGCAATATCGCCAATACCTTCGCCAAATACGGCTATCCCAGCATGGCCATCAATACCTCCATTCTGGATCTCAAGGATCTGGCCAACATCCCGGACAATCGGAAGATCCATGCTCCCCTGAACGACACCGACGGCGCGGGCAAGGATCCCCGCATCGGCGAAAAGGCCCTGCAAAGCCATCTGCCCTCCATCCTGGCCGGCCTCCAGCAATTCGTCACCGGCGCGGACGCCATCCTCCTCACGGCCGGTCTGGGCGGCGGCACCGGCAGCAACATCTCCCTGCTGGGAGGCCTGCTCAAGAAGCTCGGCCTCCCCATCGTGGTCCTGTCGACCATCCCCACCAACGACGAGAGCGCCCTGTCGAAGATCAACGCGCTGCGGGCGGTGAACCGGATCGTCTCCGAGAACTTCGATTCCTGCATCCTCATCGACAACGCCAAGATCCTGAGCCATTTCCCCGACAGCAGCCTGGCGGGCTTCTACCCCGAAGCCAATGAATACGTGGTGCGCACCTTCACCAGCTTCAACTCCCTGACCACCGAATTCGCCAGCCGCTGCCTCATCAGCTTCGACAATGAGGACTTCCGCAAGGTGCTGCTCTCCAAGGGCATCCTCATCTTCGGCGAGACCGAGCTCAATGCCTCCCAGATCAATACCCTGGACGACATCCTGCCGCGCCTGCGCGAGATCTGGCAGACCAGCGGCCTCATGGCCGAAGGCTTCAATTTCGCCAGCGCCGCCAGCGGCGCCATCAGCATCTTCGCCCCTGCCGCCCTGCTCCAGAAGACCTCCAGCCGCTTCCTCAACAACCTGGGCGAGGAGTTCAAGTCCCTGACCAACGGCGCCACCTGCTATTTCGGCCTGTACGAGATGCCCAACGGGTCCAACATCAAGATCAGCACCATGCTGGGGCGCCTCACCATCCCGGTTCGCCTCCAGGAAATGCTCACCGAGGCCTCTTCCGAAGGCCGGACCCTGAACGCCAAGCTCCAGCAGGAGCTTCCCACCCTCGACATCTCCGCCCTCGAGTCCATGGACCTGTTCGCGCAGCCCGGCCCGGCTCCGACGGCCGGCAGCGATACCAACATCCTTGCCCGGGAATCGGGCGCGGCTACGTCGGGCTTTTCCAACCCTATTCCCGCCAATCCACCGGAAACTCCCAAGGCCGACGGTTCCGAATCCACGGATTTGGAGGATAACAAGTCCTACAGCCTGGAAGAGTACGTGAAGATTAAGAAGCTGAAGACCTCGGCCACCTGATTCCGACCCTCCCCCGGGAATCCCTTCCCGGGGGAACACGTCCTCCGCATTCCCCGTTTTCCCCTTCCGCCATTGTTCCTGGAATTTTAAGTAGATATAATAAGCCTAAAATTCCTCCAGGAGCGACCTGTATGCTTTTGATGATCAGTCTGGTTTGCATGTTCAGCTGCTTCGGCGGCATCCTGCTCGGACAAAGCCTCAAGGGCCAGCTCATCTTCAAGCAGGGCCTGGAAAAGGGGATGCGGAAGATGTTTGTCATCGGCGTCGGGTCGGTCGTTTTGGCGCTCGTCCTCTCAGTCGTAAGTTTCTGGTTGCCGAGTCACGGGTAACCGGCGGTCGGCCCATTCGGGGGCCGGACGCTGCACTTCCTCCACTCGTCCCCGCCTTACTGTCCTCTCGCCGGACCCCGTAGCCCCCCGGGGTCCCTGCACTCGCTCCCGCACGCCAATCACCAACCTCCGCAAGCCCCTGCGGGCGTCCGCTCGCGCCCGACGCCCGGCGTCGTTCCGGCCGCTCCGCGACGTCCCCCGGAAGTTTGCCTGAAGGCGTGTCAAAGTTGCACGAAAAAACCTTGGCGGATCAAGGGGCGGTTTTACTTCTGGATCAGGCGACAGGTAAAGTGTAACATATTAGGGTAGCGTAACTTATGAATCCCAGAGGAGAGCCTAAGATGGCCGCGGAGACCAAGGACACGAAAGAAGCCGAGTTCGAGATCAAGATCGCGATCACCGATCCGCCCAAGACGCTCCGGCCGGGC
>CBILQL010000533.1:0-4131 GCA_966238865.1 uncultured bacterium | reverse complement strand
ATGGCGGCCTCCTCGTCCTGGTCCAGCACCGCGAACATGCCGTGGCGGAAATGGTCCCAATGTCCGCTTTTCTGCCAGATGGGCTTGCGCAGGATCTGGGGCGTGGCCACTTCCAGGTAGCCGGCGGCCTCGATCTCGCGCCTGGCGAAGTCCTCCAGCAGGCGGTGGAGCAGGCGTCCCCGGGGATGCCAGAAGGCCATGCCGGGGGCCTCCTCCTGGAAGTGGAAGAGGTCGAGGCGGCGGCCCAGCAGGCGGTGGTCATAGGCGTCCATGTTCGTCGTTCCTTTCGGATTCCGGGCATTCTCGGCCGGGAAACGACGGCACCCCCGTCGCCTCTCGGTGGGAGGCGCGGAGGGTGTTCAGGCGTGTATTCTGGTCTAGAAGACGCGCGCGCCCACCATCCCGCCTTCGCGGGTGGTGGTAGTGGTGCAGGCTGCGGCGCGCATGGAGTGCATGATCCTTAAGATACCGAGAGGACCGGGAACTTGTCAAGCGGCCGGGAATTCCGTTGCCCCGGACGCCGGCGGAAGCTTGTTTAGCAGAAATTCGGCCGCCGGGACGGGCTGAGCGGGGCTCTTGGTACTTTATTAATTCGAAGCAAGACCAATGGCAGAGCATGCCGGCTACACGGTCAGCGAAACGCTGTCGCACCAGCAGGACGCCGACATCTACCGCGCCCGCGACGACGCCGACGGCCGTACCGTGCTCCTCAAGGTGCTCAGCCCCCGTCACGCGCCCAAGGACGTCTCGCGCCTGAAGCGCGAGCATGCGATCGGCCGGCCGCTGCGGACCTCCGCCATCCAGCGGCCCATCGCGCTCGCCACCTTCGACGGCATGCCGGCGCTGGTCTGCGAGGACTTCGGCGGGGTGCCGCTGGCGCGCCTCATCGGACGGCCCATGGATTCGCGGCGGTTCCTGGAAGCAGCGGCGCGCATCGCCGCGGCCGTCGCCTCCCTGCACCGCGAAGGATTGGTGCACAAGGACCTCAAGCCGGAGAACATCTACGTCCATCCGGAGACCGGCGAGGTCCGCCTGGCCGGACTTGGCCTGGCTTCGCAGCTGCCCCGCGAGCTGACGGGCGCGCAGCCGCCCCTGCTCATCGAAGGGTCGCTGCCCTACCTGTCCCCGGAGCAGACCGGGCGCATGGCGCGCGCCGTCGACAGCCGGAGCGATCTGTATTCGCTGGGCGTCGTCTTCTACCAGATGCTCACGGGGCGCCTGCCCTTCCAGGCCGCCGACCCGCTGGAATGGATCTACTCCCACGTCGCCCGCGTGCCGCCGTCGCCGCTGGCCTTCGCGCCGGACCTTCCCCCGACCCTGGCCGCGCTGGTGGAGAGGCTCCTGGCCAAGACGCCCGAGGACCGGTACCAGACGGCGCGCGGCCTGCTGCACGATCTCGAGCGCTGCGAGGCGTCGCTGGGGCCCGACGGCCGCATCGCGCCCTTCGCGCTCGGCGAGAAGGACGTCGCCGACGAGCTGCGGGTCCCGGGAAGGCTGTACGGGCGCGAACGCGAGATCGGGGCCCTGCTCGGGGCCTTCGGACGCATGGTGTCCGGGGGCTCCGCGGAGCTGTTCCTGGTCACCGGGCACCCCGGGGTCGGCAAGTCCGCGCTCGTCGCCGAGCTCCGCCAGCCGGTGCTGCGGGAGCGGGCGCTGTTCCTGACGGGCAAGTTCGACCAGTACGCGCGGAACATCCCCTACTCGACGCTGGTCCAGGCCTTCACGCGGGTCGTCCTGGACGTCCTGGCCCAGGACGAGGAGCACCACCGCGCCTGGAGGGAGCCCTTGAAGCAGGCCCTCGGACTCGAGGCGCGGCTCATCGTCGACGTGATCCCGCCGCTCCGGCTGCTCCTGGGTGACCCCCCGCCCGTGGTCGAGGCCCCCCTGCTCGACGCCGAGCTTCGGTTCCGCCGCGTGTTCCTCGCATTCCTCGGAGTCTTCGCGCGCCCGGAGCACCCGCGGGTGCTGTTCCTCGACGACCGCCAGTGGGCCGACGCCGCCAGCCTGCGCCTGATCGAGGAGGTCCTCTCCGACCCGGAAACCCGCCACCTGCTGCTGGTCGGCGCCTACCGGGACGGCGAAGTGGACGCCCTGCACCCCCTCGCCCAGACGCTCGGGCGCGTCCGCAAGGCGGGCACTCCGGTCGGGCAGGTGGCGCTCGGCCCCCTCGGCGGGGAGGACGTGCTCGCGCTCGTCTCCGCGACGGTGCGCGCGGATCGCCCGCGCGCGCGTCCGCTGGCCGCCGTAGTGGCCGCCAAGACGGGGGGCAACCCCTTCTTCGTGCACCAGTTCCTGGGCCTCCTCCACCAGGAGCGCCAGCTGTGGCTCGAGGAGAAGACCCTCTCCTGGCGCTGGGACATCGCCCGCATCGAGGCCCGCGGGTACACCGACAACGTCATCGATTTCATGCTGGAGCGCCTGTCTGGCCTTCCGGCGGCGGCGCGGGAGGCCCTGAAGGTCGCGGCGTGCATCGGGAACGAGAGCGAGTTCCCCATCCTGGCGCTGGCCTACGGCAAGTCCGAGGAGGAGACCGCGCGCGACCTGCGGGAGGCGCTGGAGGCGGGCCTCGTCCTGCAGGCCCGGGGGCGGTTCGCCTTCGCGCACGATCGCGTCCAGCAGGCGGCCTATGCCCTGCTCCGTCCCGGGGACCGGGCGCGGACGCACCTCCGCATCGGGCGGCTGCTCGCCGCGCGCACGCCGTCCGATCTGATGCATGACAGGCTCTTCGGCATCGCGACCCAGCTCGATCTCGGCCTCGACTTCGTCGTGGACGCGGGCGAACGACTGGACATCGCGGGCATCAACCTGTCCGCCGGGCGGAAGGCCAGGGCGGCGAGCGCCTACGAACTGGCCGCGAAGTACCTGGCCGCGGGCCAGGGCCTGCTCCCCGCCGGGGCCTGGGAGACCCATTACGATCTGGCCTACGGGATCCACATCGAGCGCGCGCGCTGCGAGGCGCTGGGCCAGAGGCTCGAGGAGGCGTCCCGGCTCATCTCCGAGCTCGCGATCCACGCGCGCACCGCGGCCGATCAGCTCGAGGTCGCCGCGCTCCGGATCGACATCTCCGCGATGCAATCGTCGGTGCCGGGGGCCATCGAGGAGAACGTGCGCCTCGCGGCCGCGGCCTGCGGCAAGTGGCTGGGCGTAGACCTGGCGCTACGCCCGGGGGAGGACGAGCTGCGGCGGTACGTCGAGGAGACCCGCCTGGAGCTGGGCGATCGGCCGATAGAGGACGCCGCGCGGCTGCCGGAGATGACAGACCCGGCGGTGAAGGCCGGCATCGACATGCTCTCGAAGGCACTGCCCTCGGCCTACAACATCGACATCGGGCTGCACGACCTGATGAGCGCGACCATGGTGCGGCTCAGCCTGCGCCACGGCAACGGGGAGAGCTCGCCGCACGGGTATTCCACGTTCGGCGGGACGCTCGGGCGGCTCTTCGAACGCTGGGACGAGGCGTACCGCTTCGGCAGGGTCGCGGCCGAGGTCGCCGAGCGCCACGGGCCAGCCCCCTCCCCGGGCAGGGGCAGCGCCTACTTCACCAACGGGGCCTTCATCGACGGCTGGACGCGCCCCTTGCGAGAGGTGATCCCGACGATGCGACGGGCGTTCGAGGCGGCGCGCGAATGCGGCGACATCAACGTGGCCTCGTTCTCGTCGCTGCTGATCGTCGAATACAGCTTCAGCGCCGGCGAGACGCTGTCCGAGGTGGCCGCCGAGGCCGAACGGCAGCTCGATTACACGCGCCACGTGCGTCAGTACATCCAGGATTACGTCGCGGCCATGCTCCGGCTCGTGCGGCGCCTGCGGGGCACGGGAGGCGCCGGCGCGGACGAAGACGAGGAGGCGGGGCCGAGGGCCCGGCATCCCTTCCTGCTCTTCCAGTTCCAGACCTTCCGGGCCGTCGAGCACTTCGTGTTCGGCGACTACCGGAGCGCCGCGGCCGAGGCCGATAGCTTCCGGACGCTGGCCCACATGGGGAGCGCCTCCGACGTGGCGCTCGCCTGGTACATCGCCGCCCTGGCCTACGCATGCCATCACGACGAGGCGGAGCCCGGGGAGCGCCCCCAGCTGCGCCAGCGCCTCGCCGGCCTGGAGGAGCTCCACCGCGTCAGCGAGCGGCGCTGCGCC
>CBILQL010000532.1:0-4166 GCA_966238865.1 uncultured bacterium | reverse complement strand
GCGGCCGGAAGCTATCTTCTCCTTCATGACCGGCCCCGCCTGGGAGACGCACCAGCTCCTGTTCGTCTACGGATCCCTGCTCCTGCCCACCGGCGATGCCGGCGTGGACGCGGCGGTGGCGTCCGGCGTGCCCCTCGGCGAGGCCTGGATGCCCGGGACCTTGCACGATCTGGGCGAGTACCCGGGCGCCAAGCTGAGGCCGGATGTCCATCCGAACCCGGAAGCGGGGGCGGCAGTCGCCGGGGCCGCAGGGGCCGCGGTCGCAAGGGCGGCCGGAGAGGCGACTGCGGGCATGGTGGCTGCCGGTGAGGCGACCGCGGGTACGATGGCCGCCAGCTTGGGCGCCGACGACCGGAGGCCCAGGATCCGTGGCCGCCTGCTGGGCTTCCCGGCACCGGAACCAGCCTTCGCCGTGCTCGACCGCTACGAGGGCTTCGATCCCGCTTCGCCGGAATCCGGGGAGTTCGCGCGGGTCCTCGCCGATGTGGTCCTGGCGGAATCGGGCCGGACAGTGACGGCGCAGGTATACCTCTATATGCATCCGGTGGCCGGCAAGGCGCCCATCCCCGATGGCGATTACCTGGCCTATCGACGGATGCGGAAGGAAGCGGGCGTATGATGCACGGATCGGGAAAACGGATCCTCCAACTCGCCGCCGCGGCCTTGCTGGCCGGGCCCATGCTGTTCCCCGCCCTGCTGGCGCCCTCCCTGCTCGTCACGGGCTGCGACAGCGACGGTGGGACGACTCCCGACGATTCGATTCCGGAGGACACCGCGACCGCGGGCCAATGCAGCGTGGCGGTGACGGAGCATGCCGACGAAGGCGCCGCTCACGCGGTCCCCTGCACCCAGCTTACCTTCAACACCAATCCTCCCACGTCGGGGACCCATTACAGCGAATGGGCCGCGTACAAGACCTATGCCGAACCCGTGCCGGAAGGGTTCCTGGTCCACAACCTGGAGCATGGCGCGGTGGTGATCGGCTACAACTGCCCGGAGGGCTGCGCGGACGAGGTGGCCGCGGTGCAGGCCTGGATCGACCGCCTGCCGGGGGACGCCCTCTGCTCGGGCGCCCGTCCCAAGATCATCCTGGCGCCAAACCCCTACCTGGGCGTGCGCTGGGCGGCGGCGGCCTGGAACTGGTCCTGGAAAGCCCCCTGCGCCGACACCCTCACCCTGTCCCGCTTCTACCGGAACCATTACGGGAAGACGTACGAGGCCGGCGTGTGCGGAGGCGGAAGCGACCGGTCCTCGGTGGGATGGTGCCCGATCCCGATCGGGGCGTCTCCGCACTAGCGGCCCCCGGAATCCCGCTCCGGATCCCGGACCGAGACGTTTTCCATGGCCATCCGCAAGGGTTCCCGGCACGCGTAGGGCATTGCGAAGGAAATGTCGCCGGCCCGCCGCAGGCTGTCTTCCAGCCCGGAGAAGATTTCTTCTTTCTGCTGGAGGCCGCCCAGGCAATCGACTTCGGTCGCGCGGCCTTTCATCGGCTTGAGCTGCATGGTTCCGCAGGCGCACAGGCAGGCCGAAAGGCCGAGCAGGGCGGCCGGAAGTCTCATCGTCGCGATCAATATACGGCTCCCAGGCTGAGTTACCCTCGCTGCGCGGCATTCCCGCGCCGGCTACCCGACAGGGAAGCGGCCCCGGGTTCGGGGAGGGACGGTCGAGGAAGCGCGGCGTCGTAAGATAATAACAACCGCAGAGGAGGGGTTGCAAACCCCGGTCCGGAAAGGCCTCAGCCCAGGGCCAGGTGCCCCATCCCTTCGACCAGGTCCTGCGAGGAGGCTGTGGCCCCGAACACGCCGCCCTGCATGGCCACCATGGTGATGGCGGCCTCGTGGTGCTTGCGCTCGGTGGCCCCGGTGCCGTCGGTCAGCATCAGGCATTCGAAGCCCCGGTCGTTGGCCTCGCGCAGGGTGGTGTGCACGCAGACGTCGGTGGTGATGCCGCTCAGGATGAGATGGGCGATGCCCTTGGTGCGCAGCACGTGCTCCAGGTCGGTGGCGAAGAAGCAGCCCTTGCCGGGCTTGTCGATGATGATCTCCCCGCGCGCCGGGGCCAGTTCGGGGATGATTTCCCAGCCCGGCTCCCCGCGCACGAGGATGCGGCCGCAGGGGCCCGCCTCGCCGATGCCGGGGCAGATCCGCTTGCTGCGCCACAGCTTGTTGGCCGGCAGGTCGGAAAGCTCGGGGCGGTGACCTTCGCGGGTGTGGATCACGGTGAACCCGGGCACGCGGCGGGCCATGTCCAGCACCTTCCCGATGGGGCCGAGGGGCGCGCGCGTGAGGGCGATATCGTAGCCCATGCTGTCCACGTAGCCGCCCCGTCCGCAGAAATCGACCTGCATGTCGATGATGATGAAGGCGGTGCGCGCGGGATCGGCGCCCCCGTCGTAGGGCCATTCGTAGGGATCGGCTTTCACCTTGAACCTGGCCATGTCAGGCGCCCTCCTTCTCTCCGTAGATCTGCATCTCGACCGGGGCCTGCCAGTGGATGAGCACCAGGCAGCCCTCCGGGCTGTCCACCTCGTGCACGCTGCCGGCGGGGTTGAACACGTAGGATCCGGGCCCGTACACGCCGTTCTCGTCCCGCTGGGAGCCCTTGAGGATGAAGACGTGCTCGTCGCCGACGTGGAGGTGGCGGGGGGCGCTGGCCCCGGGCCGGTAATGCAGCAGCGCCACGCGGTAGCCGTCGGCGCCGTCGTAGAGCAGGCGCATGCGCAGCCCGCGGCGCAGGGGCTTCCAGTCGGGATGGCCCTCGCCGGGCACCTCCATGGGGATGGAAGTGCGCAGGGCCTCGGGCGCGGCACCGCGCCCGGCGGGCGGGAGTTCGGGGGGGCTCACGGCGCCACCCCGCGGACTGGGCCGTGCCAATGGACGATGGCCAGGCAGCCGCCCCGGCTCCACAGGCGTCGGCTCGAACCGGCCGGGTTCATCAGGTAGGTGCCGGCGCCGTATTCGCCTGTCCCCGAGGCCGCGGCCTCCCCGGCCGCGGTGTCGCGGATCTTGCCCGCCAGCACGAAGACGTGCTCGTCGGCGGGATGGAGATGGAGGGGGATGCCGGCCCCTGGATCGAGCCGGATGAGCGCCACGCGGTAGCCCTCGCCGTCGTCGAACAGATCGCGCACGCGCACGCCCTCCGCGGGGGTGCGCCACTCCGAGACGCCGGCCTCCGACCAGGCGGCTTCCACGTGGTAGCGCACGTCCGGGATGAGCGGCACCCCCGCGAGCGACGGTTTGACGGGGACGAAGTCTTCCATGGCCGGTCTCCTCTCCATGCGGGCGCTACTTCACGGTGCCGACCACGCCCTTGACGAGGAAGTCCATCCCCTCGAGCTTGGCCATGGCGAGCAGGGAATCCTTGGGGGCGGCGGGCGTGCCGTCCTGCCTGGTGATGGGCCCGAGCCAGAGCTTGGCCTTGCCGGCCTTGAACTCCGCCTCCTTGGCCCGGATCAGGTCCTTGGTCTTCCGGGTCACCGAGGGGCCGAAGGCGGTGAGGCCCGCGTCGCCGGCCATCAGGTCGCCGCGGATGTGGCCCGGCTTCCACGTGCCGTCGCCGACAGACTTGACGATGCGCTCCATCATGGGGCCCCAGTTCCAGGCCGCGCCCACCAGCCAGCCCTTGGGCGCGAACTTGCTGGCGTCGGCATGGTAGCCCACCACGAACACGCCGCGCTTCTCGGCGGTCTGGGTGTATGTGATGGGGCTGTCCACGTGCCCGGAGAGCACGTCGGCGCCGGCGTCCACCAGGGAGTTGGCGGCCTCGGCCTCCTTGCCGGGATCGGACCAGGTGCCCGTCCAGATCACCGTGGTGGTCGCGGCCGGGTTCACGGACTGCGCCCCGCGGGTGAAGGCGTTGATGTTGCGCAGCACCTGCGCGATGGGATGGGCGGCCAGGAAGCCCAGCTTGCCGGTCCTGGTGGCCGCGCCAGCGGCCATGCCGGCCAGGTACATGGCGTCGTCGATGCCGGCGAAGAAGGTGCCCAGGTTGTCGGCGGTCTTGAACCCTCCGGCGTGCATGAAGGTGACCTTCGGATACTTCTTGGCTACGTTGAGGGCAGGGTCCAGGTAGCCGTAGGAGGTCGGGAAGATGACGGTGCAGCCGGCCTTGATCATGCGCTCCATCACGCGTTCCACCTCGGCGTTCTCGGGGACGTTCTCGAA